>JABJQE010000010.1 GCA_018663565.1 Phycisphaerae bacterium | reverse complement strand
TACAGCGGAAACCTCTTCAGCGACACTTGGCAACTCTCTTGGTCGACGCGAGTCGATACGCAGACAAACCTGCTGCTCGACTCGCTGATCTCGGTCACGAACACCTCGTCGATCGATCAGTGGTTCACTACCAACACCGTACTCGACTCAATCGACGCCTCAACCAATCAGCAACTGCTTACCCTCGCGGCCACACTGACTGTCATGAATCTCCAGTTCAGTGGCACCGCAGAACTCGGATCGACGAACACAGCCCCGCTCATCACCTCCAACGTAGACGGCGCGACCGAGGGAAGCCTGTTCGAGTCGGTGTATGTCTTGACCTCGGCCGGACCATTTTCCGTTGCATCCGAATCCGCATCAATGACCGCCGCCGTAGCCGGCTTCCAGCAGTCGCTCTCTAATGGCAGTGAATTCCGGCTGACCGCTGGCGATACGGCAACGCTGCACACCATCACGACCCTGACCTCGATACCGGCCCCAGGAAGTATTGCAGTGATGGTGATAGCTGGCGTGGCAGGATGGTCCGGCAGGCGCCGCCGACCTGAACAGGCGAGGAGGTTGACATGACGACAGGAACATACACACGGCTTGCCGCCATCTGCACTGCAGCGGCGGTGTACACCACCGCTGTCCACGCGGATCTCGTCGGCGTACTTGATGTCACGACCGGCTCTGGTTTCTCCCAGACCATCTCTATCGACGGAACGGAGACAGGACAAGGCATGGTCGCATGGTCAGAACAAATACTCACCGAGGACTTCCTCGTCGCCATCACGATGGTCGGCGACCCAACCGCCCCAAGTTTGGGTACGGTCGTGCAGGCGACCAACTCATCAGGTGCGCCGATGCAACTCTCGATTGATTTCACCATGCCTATGAATCCAATGGCCGGCGGATCGGTGTCATGGATGGGCTCGCTTGCTGCGTCGCTCAATGGCACAGACGTCCTTTTGGACACTGTCCTCGACACGGCCGTCTGGAACGCCTCCATCGGTAATGACCTCATTGGGACACTCTTCGATGCGCCATTCCAATTGCAGACTGACGGAACTGGCTCTGCGACGGCAACAGACACCGGCTCGGGCAATCTCAACTGGTCAGGAGGCGACACGCTCAGAGTTCAGTTTGCCTTCACACTCGACAGCGGCGCCTCAGTCATGTTCAACGGTGGATTTGGTGTCATTCCAGGCCCCGGCGCACTCGCCCTTCTTGGGTGTGCTCCATTCGTGCGTCGCCGAAAACGCCCCTGCTAATTCGCACAAACTGCGGCAAATAGAACGACGGCCACGCCAGATTGAATCATCATTGTCAATCGCTCGCGATCGGGCCAAATCGCTACCATCACGGGACATGGAACACACGAAACTCCAGATGCCCGCCGCCACGACCGCCCCCCTCAAGGTGTACTGGGTGTATGCGATTCCGCTTGTACTCATTCACGCCGTCTCGCTCCTTGCCGTCTTGCCGTGGTTGTTCACGTGGACGTCGGTCATTGTCATGGCCGTTGGTGTGTTTGTATTCGGCCAAGCAGTCAACCTGTGCTACCACCGCATCCTCGCGCACAAGTCCGCCAAACTGCCAAAGTGGCTCGAACACTTCTTCGTTATCATTGCGCTCTGCTGCATGGAAGATACGCCAGCGAGCTGGGTATCAACCCACCGCCGACACCACAACGACTCTGATCAACAGGATGATCCACACAGCCCGCTTGTCACCTTCTTCTGGGGACACTGTGGCTGGCTCATGTTTCACAACCGCGACACCAATAGCCTCGCGACCTACCAAAAGCATGCGCCTGACATCCTGCGGGACCCGTTCTATCTCAAACTCGAGCGATCCATCACATGGGTGTGGATTTACGTCGCCCACGCCGCGTTGTATTTCTTGACGGGCCTGGCCATTGGCTGGTCCACAACAGGGTTATGGATGAGCGGGCTGCAGTTTGGCCTAAGCCTTCTGGTGTGGGGCGTCTTTGTTCGCACGGTTGCGGTGTGGCATGTGACGTGGTCAGTCAACTCACTTACCCATTTCTTCGGTTATCAAACTTACGACACCAACGATCAAAGTCGAAACAATTGGCTCGTCGCCCTCTTCGCCTCAGGTGAAGGCTGGCACAACAACCACCATCACGATCCCGCGAGTGCATCCAACCAACACAAGTGGTGGGAGTTCGATGCCACGTACTACTGCATCAAGTCACTGCAATACCTCGGCCTTGCCAAGGATGTCGTACTCCCCAAACACAAGCGACGCCAAGCGAGAGCTGCGCAGCAAGCCAAAAACGCCGCAGTCAAGAACTGACTTTCCCTAAGAAACGTCGCCGCATGGGGCCCCTGCAACTAGAATGCAACTGCACAACCATCGGAGACGCATTTGGGATTGCATCCCGCGCCTACAGCTCCGGGCCGAAAGGGATTGATACGTGGAACCACTACTTGTCGCCGCCTTCTATAAGTTCACTTCGCTCGACGACCACACTGCGATGCAAGCACCAATCGAGGCATGCTGCGCGACGAATGATGTCCGAGGAATTATTCTCCTCTCACGCGAAGGCATCAATTCAACAATATGCGGGCCACCCCAGGGCATCATGGCTGTCCTCGATTTCCTGCGCGCGGACCAGCGGCTCGCTGACCTCACGTGGAAGGAATCGTCAGCGGCCACACAGCCATTCCGAAAGATGCGTGTAAGGCTCAAAGATGAAATCGTCACAATGGGTGTGCCTGGCATTGACCCAAACCACACCGTTGGCACGTACGTCAAACCCAAAGATTGGAATGCGCTGATCAGTGATCCTGACGTCATTGTGATCGACACACGAAACGACTATGAAGTTGGCATCGGCACATTCGACGGTGCCATCGACCCGGACATTACTTCCTTCCGAGAACTCCCGACGTGGCTCAACGAACAACTCGATCTCCAATCACAACCACGTGTGGCTATGTTCTGCACCGGCGGTATTCGCTGCGAAAAATCCACTTCCCTGCTCAAAGAAGCCGGCGTCGAGGATGTCTATCACCTCGAAGGGGGCATTCTCAAGTACCTCGAAGAGATTCCAGAAACAGAGAGCCTTTGGCATGGCGAGTGCTTTGTCTTCGATGAACGAGTCTCGGTCGGCCACGGCCTCGCGCCAGGCCCGTACGAACTCTGTCGAGCATGCCGCTGTCCAATTCAAGATTCAGACAAACAGTCTGAGCACTACCGCGAAGGCGTGAGCTGCCCGCGCTGCGCCGAGCGTACCACCGATCAGCAGAAGGCTCGGTATGCCCAGCGCCAGCACCAAGTCGAACTCGCCAAAGCCCGTGGCAAGACGCATCTCGCGTCCTGACGAAGCACAACCATTGCGCAACTATTCGCACAGGCGCCAAAGGCTCATTGGCAGGCACCCCATCCTGCGATCAGGGTGAGTAAATCGTCAATGGAGACGTCCCCATCGAGGTTTGAATCATGATCGCATGTGCCGAGATGATCGTGTAGTACGGCAAGATCCAGCCCGTCGACGACTCCGTCGAAGTTGAGGTCGGGCGGGTTGTGGGCCAGCTTCGGGATGCACC
>JABJQE010000082.1 GCA_018663565.1 Phycisphaerae bacterium | reverse complement strand
GTGATCATCGAGTCAAATATCTGACCAAACAGACCGATTTCGTCGGTGCCGCGAAGATTTGAACGGACCGTCATGTCGCCAGAGGACACATGCTCAGCGACTTCGGCAAGCCGTTCGATGGGGCGGAGTAGTCGGCTGCGAATAAGTGCAACGGAGACAATAGTGCTCAGAAGTAGGATGATGGCGGCTGCAATATCGACTACTTCGAGCATCATTTCAGTGTCGTTGAGTGCAGCAACCTGAGCGAGAGTTCGCTGCTCAATCATGTGCATGAACGCGCGAATTGGTTCCATGATATTGGCCTTGGCGTTGTGGTACGCCTCGCCATAGACCTGTGAGATGGCGAGGTCACGATCAGGTGGAGCCTCACGTGTGAAGTCGCCGTTGACGTCGAGGAATTTTCCTTGTACGGCATTCATCGCGACGTTTTCGAGTCGAACCAGTGTGTCAGATCGATTCTGTGCTTCGCTCAGTTTGTCGAATTCGGCATTCGTAAAGCCCGCTTCGAGCATCCGGTTGTGAAGCGAGACGCTCGGTCCATCGGGCCAGTCTTTTCCGAGCCCAGCGATGACGAGATCCCAGTAAATGCCGCCATAGCCTTCGGGTCGCGGGGCATCGCCATCTCTGATCGAGAGTGTGTCCTGGAAGAACTGCTGATACTTCGAGTCGCCCGTGGCCACAAAGGTGCGAGCGAATCGCGTGAGGTCATCTGAAGACTGGCGTAGCTCATCGGCGAGTTTGTATGACGCGAAACGAGCTTCTTCTGCGTCCTCGGCATAAAGTTGTACTTGTTGCATCGCAACCGCAAGGCCAATCAGGATAGCCACGAGGGAGAGTTGGACGGCGAGGAGTAGTGTGAGAATCGTGCGTATACGCATGGGAATTAGGAGTTCTGGCCCTGGTTGATTGCCGCGATGATTCGCTCACTGATGTCCTCGGGGAGCGGATGGTGTGTCGTTGATGTGCAGAGATCTTTGGCAAAGTCTAATGAGTCGAATACTGCTCGGCACCGATCGGTGAGTACACCCGGTGGTACATCAAAGTCAGCCCCGCGATCCATCGCCTCTTGCTTCGCTTCGATCAGGTCTTTGCATATTTGAACTTCGTAACGGTCTGTCGAAGCTGGTGACTCCAGGCCATTCTCAATTGCCTTACGCAGCGCGAGCCGAGCTCGGTGCACTCGAACGCGAATAGTGGTGTCGTTGAGCCCTGTGATGTCAGCAATTTCTGGGCTGGTGAACCCTACGATTTCTTTGAGTACCAAGGGCATTCGGTATTCAACAGGCAAATCGAAGATGGCTGCTTCCAGTCGTTCTCTCGATTCGTTGCGGACCGCTTCGTCCAGTGGATTCTCAGCGTGCGAAGAGTGCATCCAGGCAAAACCGCAACCATCGAGCAGGATGTCATCGCTGGGAAGTTCGCCTGTTCCTGGGCCCTTCTTGCGGTGCATTCGCTGGCATGTGCGGGCGGCGATTCGATACAACCATGTCGTGGCCTTGGCGTCGCCACGGAATGAGGGCCAGCCCTTGAAGGCTTCCAGCATCGTTTCTTGCACCAGATCAGCAGCTTCGTCTTCATTGCCACAGAATCGTCTACCGAGCCCAAAGAGCATGCCCCCATGTTGTTGCATCAGCTGCTGCACGGCGTCTGACGGGTTTGAACCGGGCAGAGGATCTGATGATGGAGTGGCATATGACATGGATGTGGCCCCAGCATGCTATCAATCATCACTCAAAATGCCTCGCGTGGACATGAATCGTTGGTGCAAGCCCATTAGGATGGTGATTACGCAGGGAGTTGTTGAAACGATCTATGGATCCACGGGCCCTGATAGCCAAGCTGACGCTGCGAATTGGATCCCTTTGGAGACTACGACATGTTGCTACGCACGATCTATGACGAATCACTTGCCCAAGCGGCCTATCTAATTGGGTGTCAGGCGACTGGCGAGGCCATCATTTTTGACCCTGAACGGGATGTCGATCGATATACCGATTTGGCGGCCGAGCATGGGATGACCATTGTGGCTTCCGCAGAAACGCATATTCATGCTGACTTCTTGTCGGGCGCTCGCCAACTCGCCGAAGCGATCAACGCCAAGGTATTTGTCTCTGACGAGGGCGATGCTAACTGGAAGTATGGCTGGCTACATGATCGCCAAGGTGGTGGCTCATACGAGCATCAACTCTTGAAGGATGGCGACACATTTCAAGTCGGCAACATCCAGTTTCGTGCGGTTCATACGCCAGGACATACGCCAGAGCACTTGTCCTATGAAGTGACAGATCTCGGTGGCGGCGCCAGTGGTCCGATGGGCATTGTGACGGGCGACTTTGTGTTCGTTGGCGACCTTGGCCGACCTGACCTACTTGAGACTGCTACGGGCTTCAAAGGCACAAAGGAAGCAGGCGCACGCGCGCTTGGCGAGTCGGCTCGGTCCTTCCTTGATCTTCCAGAACATTGGCAAGTGTGGCCTGCTCACGGCAGTGGTAGTGCGTGTGGCAAGGCGCTTGGCGCAGTTCCACAGAGCACTGTCGGGTATGAAAAACGGTACAACGCCGCGCTCAAGGTAGCTCCGAACGAGAAGGCCTTTGTTGAATTTATTTTGTCAGGCCAGCCGGATCCGCCGTATTACTTCGCTCGCATGAAGAAAGACAACCGTGACGGCGTGTCGTTGCTTGGCGGCGTGCCGGTGCCGGAGCATTTTTCTGCAGAGCAACTCACGACGATAGACACTAAGGCTGTTGCAGTGATTGACACGCGTGAGTGGGACACATTCCGCCGCGGCCATCTTGCGGGTAGCCTCAAGCCGCTTGGCGGGGTCGGATTCCTAGCGAGTGTCGGGTCATTCGTGACGGCCGACGAAGACATCGTGTTGATTGTTGAGCGCGATCGCCTTGATGAAGTCATTCGGCAACTCATTCGCATTGGGCTCGACCGTGTGGTTGGTTGGGCCAGCCCAGCGACACTTTCTGTGGCGTTGGAGACGATCGATGGCGGAGACATGATTGATGAAGTGGCACCTGGTGATGTCCCAGCAATGCGAGATGCAGGCGCTGCCATGCTTGATGTACGAACGACCAGCGAGTGTGCTGAGGGAATGATTGCTGGAGCGATCAGTATTCCATACACGCGGCTGATCCCTCGGTTTGCTGAGGTACCTGAGGGCGAGCCGATCATTGTGAATTGCAAGAGCGGCGGTCGATCAGCCGCCGCGTGCACAATGCTCGCTCGGGCTGGCCGTACAGTGGTCAATCTTGAGGGCGGATATCATGCCTGGCTCGCCGCGCTCGACGCCCAATCTGCTTCGACACCTCAGGCCACTTCCTAACGCAACGATGTTCCGCGACATGATCGCGGTTTGGAACAGGATCGCTCATGCTGCTTGCACTTCTTGGCGCGCTCGTAATTGGTGCAAGTCTTGGTGTGATGGGGTCGGGCGGGTCAATCCTGACTGTGCCGGTCTTGATCTATGTACTTGGCCATGCTGACAAGCCAGCCATCGCGGAATCACTCGCGATTGTTGGCGGTATTGCGCTCATCGGATCAATTCCTGGAGTGCTCGGCCGCATCGTGCACTGGCGAACGGTTCTTTTGTTCGGTGTGCCAGCGATGGCTGGCACCTATTTGGGCGCGTGGGCATCACTGTGGGTTTCCGGAACAGTGCAGCTCTTGCTCTTTGCGATCGTGATGGTGTTGGCGGCAGGGTTGATGCTACGAAAGCGGAGAGGCACAACTGACCCGAGGTCAACAGATGTAGGGGGGCACTCCTATGCCCTTGTCATCGGTGAGGGGCTTGGTGTTGGAGCGTTGACCGGGCTCGTTGGAGTTGGGGGCGGTTTCTTGATCGTGCCCGCACTCGTGTTGCTCGGGGGCTTGGGGATGCACCGTGCTGTTGCGACGAGTTTGGTGATCATCGTGTTCAAGTCTGTGGTGGGCTTGTGGAAGTACCTCGGCGTGCTCAGCGAGTTGGACCTGCACATAGATTGGAATACGATTGGGCTCTTCATTCTGGTGGGTGGCGGCGGAGCCGTACTGGCGGTCCGGTTTCGCGGGCGTATCGATCAAGAGAAGTTGAAGCAGGGGTTCGGGGTTTTTCTGATCATCATGGCTATCGTGATTGGCTGGCAAGAGTTGAGCCAACTTGCCTCGGACGATGAGATGTCTATTGATACAGTTTCTCGTGAAACGAACGAGAGCGAGCCGACCCCTGAGTTGTGAGGTCGCGTTGAATGGCCTCTGGAGAGCATTGAGATGACGAACCAGGGCACTACAGAATCAATTCAAGCAGTTCCAGCTGAGACGCTTCGCCTGTGGGTGGACGAAGGCTCAGTTGTGATTGTCGACGTTCGTGAGCCTGATGAATTTGGGACCGAGCGAATTGCAGGCGCCAGACTGGTGCCGCTTGAGCAGGTCTATGCATCTTCAGTTCCAACTGAATCAGGTCGGCGGACAGTCTTGTGTTGTCGGAGCGGCAACCGCTCGGGTATGGCCGCCGAGAAGCTGATTCGCGATGGGGCGACTGAAGTATTGCACCTCGAGGGTGGACTCAAGGCGTGGACGGCGGCCGGGCTGCCAACCGTGGGGCGTCCCTCATCCTCTGGCCTGAGCATTATGCGGCAGGTGCAGATCACCGTGGGTCTTCTGGTCATGGTGGCAATTGCGATCGGGGCCTTTGTGTCACCCTGGTTCCTGCTGCTTGCGGGCTTCTGTGGAGCCGGGCTCTTCTTTGCGGGCATCAGCGGAACCTGTGGGTTGGCCGTTGTGCTCAAGATGATGCCGTGGAATCGCTGCGCAAGCGTTGAACAGCAGGCTTCTACTCGGGCTGCATGCTGTTCCTAGATCTGCGCACCTCGATCAGTGATCGAGGATACTTCGCGGCATGAGCGAAGCGGCCGAATTACATCCATCTCCATCCACGGGAGCCACGATTGCAAATTGGATGGCGTGGAGCGTTGCGACATTGTTCGTGATGTACCAACTGGCGGTTCAGAACTCCATTGGGGCCATGCAATCGGTGCTTGAAACCGATCTCTCGATGAGCACCGTGCAGATCACGGTCATTTCGGCTTCATTTCTCTTTGTCTATGCCTTTATGCAAATCCCAGCGGGATTGCTGCTCGATCGCTTTCGACCTCGTCGATTGTTGCCGCCGATGGCCCTTGGTGTCGCGGCGTCGGCATGGCTTCTAGCCGGAGCCGATGGGTTTTGGTCCGCCGTTCTGGCCCGTTCGCTCATGGGCGCTTTCGCGGCGTTCGCGTTTCCTGGTGCGGGCCTTGTTTCTCGACGCCGCTTGCCACTACGTCAGTTTGCGTTGGCGATGGGCTTGATTGACATGGCATTTGGTGCCGGGGCGCTCTTTGGAGATGCCGGTGTTGTTGGTTTGTTGTCCATTCAATCGTGGCGGGGTGTAATGGTTGACTTTGCCCTTGCTGGAACGTTGGTGGCGTTGTTGTGTTGGCTCTTTATTGGGTCGACGACGAGCCGCGGCGAGGTGGCTACGGGGAGAGCGATGAGTAAGTCCTTCGGTCAGTCATTCAGAGAAGTGCTTGCTGTGCGGCAAGTTCGTTTGGCTTGTGTCATCTCGGCGGCGTTGATGGCGATGTTGTTTGGATTTGGCGGGTTGTGGGATGTGCCACTACAACAGGCCTTTGGATACACGCATTCTGAAGCGTTGTGGTTGAATTCATGGTTGTTCATCGGCGTGACGATTGCGCCCCCATTTGTTGGGTGGGCGGCTGACAAGTGGCGTATTCGCCGGCCCATCATGCTTGGTGGACAGGCGGTGGCCTTGGTGGCGGTGGTTGGTATTCTTGGCATCAACGCCAGCGCACCATTCTGGCTTGCGACTGCCAATCTGCTGGTGCTTGGTCTGGGCATCGGCGTGACGGTATTGACCTTTCCG
>JABJQE010000081.1 GCA_018663565.1 Phycisphaerae bacterium | reverse complement strand
TGGAAGGCTCACCGGGCTGTTGCGAAGCTTGAGATTCTGATGGATCACCGGGCGACGATGTCGAGGTAGACGCGGACTCGCCCTGCGCAGACGCCGCGCTGGAAGGCTCACCGGGCTGTTGCGAAGCTTGAGATTCTGACGGATCACCGGGCGACGATGTCGAGGTAGACGCGGACTCGCCCTGCGCAGACGCCGCGTTGGAAGGCTCACCGGGCTGTTGCGAAGCGGATGGCGTAACATCTCGCGGCGTGACGAGTGTTGGCGTGGTCGATTCCACCGACAACACCCACCACAATCCAAGACCAAGCACAACGGCCACGCCAATCACCACCCACCACATACTGCGGGTTGCTTGAACTCCACGATCATCTGAGTCGAAAGAGAGTGTGGCAATCGATGGCCCAGTGTGCCCACGCGGCCCGGGGGGGTCATTGAGAATGTGCACGGCGTGCCCCTCTGCCCCGCCGCCAGCAAGCGTGGCCAGATCAAGTCCGCTGCATGGCCGAGCAAGACCGATGCCCCACTGCAACTGACGGGCAACTCCTTCGGGGACTGAAGCCACGAACTGCACGAGCGCGGCATCATGTCGCGTGTTTGACTTCAAGAGCACAGGCCCCGCCCCGCTTGAAACCAGTCGTTCTATGGCGGCTACATCATCGTCTCGAAAACCACCCGAGGGCTCTGCAACCGACCACTCAATGTACTGGCCCCTGACAAATGCCTCATCATTCCAAAATACATTCGAGTTCAAGAGCGACGCAAGTCCAGTTCTCATGGGCCACACCCATTCAGTCGCATCCATGATGATGCTGCGAAACTCAATCGTTGGTCGCCCCGCATCATCAAAATCGCCTGCGACGCAGCGCGTCAACGCGAATCGGCCGCTTGGAAGTAGGCGGCAGACTGCAACAATGTGGGTTGCAAGTCGCTCGGCACGACCGCCCGCTGGCTGACCAATATCGATGACGCCAAGCGATGCAGATTCTGCATCTGTAACACCCGGGGAGGCCGCGAGCTGCCCATATCCCCGGGTCGAGCCCATCAGATGCGTCTCGAGTTTCATGGACTTTGTTCGGCAGGCGGCTTATTGGCCGCTGCGGGTGGGACTTCCGGGGGCGGATCTAGCGGATCTGACGTCGGAGCCGATACCTCAACACGATCTGCAGGGCTTGAGTTCTCGGCGCTGGACTCGCCAAAGCTCACCACCAAGGCCAACCCAATGACAGTAAGTGCCACCACAACAACCACAATCCAGAACGCAATCCACTGCCGCTGTGACTGTGAGGCAGCGACCCGGTCAAGCCGCTCAGCCTCTTGCTGACGCCTTGTCTCATTCGCCTCTTCCTGTCGCTGCGACGACACTTCCATTTGCCGGTCGACATGCTTCATGCAGTACTTCACCGCGTCGAGCAGACCAGCAGCCTCATGCTGTGTGTTGGGGACCTGTTGGCCAAGCGCATCGAGTCGTGTGCGGACCGCAGCAGTCGCAAACATACGCATCCGCCCGCCATACCGCACCAGATTAGGCAAATGCGACTCGACAAATCCACGTGCTCCACCAGAATCACGAACAAGCCCGAGATGCTCATCGCACTTAGTAAGCGCCACCGCAATTGGGACATCAGCCCCATCGGGAGATTGCCGAATACGGTCAACGGCTTGCACCATGCCGTAGTCATCATCCACGACTTCCTGCACACCCCCGAGTTGCACATTCCCCGGATCAATCAACAGAATGACAGCAGCCGCGTGGTCGACGTGCTCAAGCAGCTTGTCCGACTGGTCGTCGCCGCCGCCCTCCACAAAGGCCCGCCGAAATACTTCGCCCGGATAATCGAGCAGCACCATGGTGGTATGGAGTCCATGCCAACTAACATCCACACCACTCGAGAGCGAACCTGCTGTCGCTGCTGGCCATAAACCGGTCTTCAATTGGTCCACCATGTCCATACACGTCTCGTGCAAGGAGCCATCAACGGCTCTCATGTGCAGACCGTCATTGCCCCGCCAAGCCTGCTCATAGAGCCGGGACAGGAACACCGTCTTGCCAGCCTTTCGGCGGCCGAGCAGGAGAATTCGATCTCGCGCCGGCGGCAGGCAAATTTCAAATTCTGGTGGCGAGATCATTATCCCCTCAGACTACTCGTTCCGATGAAGCGAGGCTGTGTAATTTGGGGCTTCCTTCGTGATCTGGATGTCATGGGCATGCGACTCAACCAATGCCGCATTGCTCACGCGGACAAACTGTGCCCGCTCTTGCAAGTCGCTCACCGTACTGCATCCACAGTAGCCCATCGCAGCCCGAAGCCCACCAATCATCTGGTGCACAAAGTCGCCAAGATTTCCGCGATACGGAACTCGGCCCTCGACGCCTTCGGGAACGAATTTTGTACGTTCAGTATCTGCCTGCCCGTATCGATCGGCAGAGCCTTGCCCCATCGCGCCGATGCTTCCCATTCCACGGTAGGTCTTGAATCGACGGCCACCATGGAGCACGAGTTCTCCTGGACTCTCATCCAAGCCCGCAAGCAACGAGCCAAGCATCACCGAACTGGCGCCAAAGCCGATGGCCTTGGGCACATCACCGCTCTGGCGAATTCCACCGTCTGCAATGACTGGAACGCCCTTGGGCTGACATGCAAGACATGCGTTCGCGACGGCCGTCAATTGAGGCACGCCGACGCCGCTGACGATGCGCGTGGTGCAAATTGACCCTGGCCCAATACCAACTTTGACGGCATCGGCCCCAGCGGAGATCAGATCCTCTGCGGCCTGCGTCGTTGCGATATTGCCAGCGATGACATCAATATCAAAGGCATCCTTGATGGCCCGTACTGAATCGAGCACATTTTCCGAATGACCGTGAGCTGTATCCACAACAAGCACGTCAACATCAGCATCAATCAATGCCTGCACACGATCCATTTGATGCACACCGACCGCTGCGCCGACACGAAGACGGCCCCGGGAATCTCGACACGCTTGCGGGTGGCGACGGACGTTGTCGATGTCCCGCATCGTGATGAGGCCAGCAAGGCAATCGCCATCACCAAGCAAGATCAGTTTCTCAACGCGGCCCCTACTCATGAGCGTTTCGGCTTCTGCGAGCGAGATGCCTGTCGGAGCAACCACGAGTCGAGGACGCGGCGTCATCACATCAGCCACGCGATCTTGTGGCGATTCAACGAAGTTGATGTCGCGGCGGGTCAAGATGCCAGCCACCTGGCCGTGACCGTCGCCATTACGGGTCACTGGGAAGCCGGACACTTGCTGCGAGGCCATCAGATCGATGGCCCGCTGCACGGAGTCATCTGGGCTCAGCGTGATTGGATCGGCGATGATGCCGTTCTGGCTCCGCTTCACTTTCGAGACTTCAGCAGCCTGATCGGCAGGCGCAAGATTCTTATGAATGAATCCAATTCCACCCTCTTGAGAGAGCGCGATTGCAAGGGCTGATTCGGTCACAGTGTCCATCGGCGCGGATATCAGCGGCAATTCAAGCCGAATTCGCCGAGTCAATTGCGTGGACACATCGGCCTGATCGGGCGTCAGTTCGCTCCGCTGAGGCACTAGCAATACGTCATCGAAGGTAATGCCTTCGGGAATCGATATACGCTCCATCTCGGAATGATCCGGTCCACGAGGTAGCCTGTCAAGGTGCAAGGTGGATCAACCCCTCTATTCGTGGGTCCTGTGGTACGATCACCGCTTCCATCTAACCCCTCAAGAGGGCTTACGAGGGGCACTACCGGCCCCCACCAAAGGAGTACGTGTTCGTGACCAGTCCGGATGATCATGCCCGCCTCGTACACCACGCCAGTGGTACCTCGCCCGGCACCGGGCTTACCCTGTTTCGCAAGTACCTCAAGTCCTGTATCAAATACGAGGCCTCTGACTTGCATATCAAGGCGGACGGGCCCCCACGAATTCGAGTTCGCGGCGAACTCCGGCCCCTAGACACCGATCATGTGACGCATGACGAGTCACATCAGATCGCAATGGATGTGCTCGACAGTTTCCAGTATAAAATCTTCGCCACCCATGGCCAGATGGATATTGCGTACGAGTACGACGACACGCACCGCTTCCGTGTCAATATCTTCATGAGCCGCGGCAAAGTCTCCTATGCATGCCGGCTCATCACGGCCGAGATCAAGCGGTTCGACGATTTGCACGTTCCGGAGATCCTCGGCGACATTTCACTTGCGGCCAACGGGCTCATCCTATTCGCCGGCGTCACCGGCAGCGGCAAGAGCACGTCGATCGCCGCCATGCTGCAACATGTCAACGAGCGGAAGCGATGCCACATCGTCACCATTGAAGACCCGATCGAGTACATCTTCACCGAGTCCAAAGCCACAATCAATCAGCGAGAGGTTGGCATCGATTGCCTGAGCTTCAACGAAGCCCTCCGGGCACTTGTCCGTGAAGATCCGGACGTCGTCCTTGTCGGCGAAATGCGAGACAAGGAAACCTTCGAAGCAGCTATTCGCGCTGCCGAAACTGGCCACGTTGTGTTCGGCACCATCCACGCCTCTTCTGCATGGCAGACATTTGGTCGAATCTACGATCTCTTTGACGAAGGCGAAGTTCCCCAGATTCGCAAACTGCTTGCGTTCAACATGCGAGCCATCATCTACCAGAAGTTGCTTAAGACCTTGCACCCTGACACGACCCCGCGGATCCCCGCCCTAGAGATTCTTCTCGGAACGCCAGCTGTGCAGAAGTACATTCTGGAGGGACGAGAGGGCGAGTTACTGGACCTGATTCGCCAGGGCAAGGAAGAGGGCATGGTCGACTTCACCAGCGCCCTTGTTGATCTTGTCGAGCGAGAGTGGATTCACCACCGGGTCGCCATGGACGCTACACCGAAACCAGAAGAACTCAAGATGCGCCTCAAGGGCATCTCGTGATTGGAACGACACCACCAATGACGCTACTCGCAGACGCCGTATTTCTCCTGAGTCCTTGGAAGCCATTGATCATTTGGGCGCCCTTCATTGGATGGGCGTGGCTCGTCGGCACAAAGCTTGACCCCGATGCGCGTGGGCTTCGGCTCAATCCAACGAAGTGGAATGTGATTTTCTTGTGCGCGGCCATCGCAGCCTTCGCCGTGATGCTCTTCGCGGGCACCTTCTATGTTTCATGGATCATTGGCATGGTGGTGCTCACGGCTCCTGTCCTGATCTACTGGAAGATCAGAAACGCCGAGGTTCCCGACGAGCGTAAGTACAAACTGTTTGGACAAAAGAGCGAGGCAGCGGACAAGGCCAAGACCAAGAAAGCAAAGAAACGTGCAAGCGGCCAAGCGAGCCTCGTATTTGAAGGCCCCTCAGGCGAATTTCCCGTGCCTGCCAAGGACGATGACACGTTCGAGACCTACCTTCAGCTGGAGGAACTTCTGCTACCAGCACTCTCCTCACGTGCAACCCGCGTAGACATGGCGCTCGGCAGCGGCGGCCTTGCATCTGCTCGCATCGTTCACACTGTTCGCGAGAAGCAAGAACCTCTTGATGCAGCAGATGGAGCTCGAGTGGTCAACCTGCTGAAGCAGATTGCCGGCCTTGACCTCAACGAGACACGTCGCTACCAGAACAGCGAATTCACGCTTGTTGCCCCCGCCAGCCGCCACACCATCACAATTACCGTGACGGGTTCGAGCAAGGGGCAAATCCTAAGGCTCGATGTCGACCAGGCGAAGAACATCATCAAACCAATCGACTCGCTTGGACTCCTGCCTGCTCAAAGAGCGATCTTGTCCAGCCTCATCGAACCCCATAATCGCCACGGCATCGTACTCTTGACCGCGCCGAAAGAACAAGGCATAACCACGTCAGGTCTCTCCATCATGACTCAACATGATGCCTACACAAGCAACCTCAAGGTCCTTGAGCGACGCACAATTGGTCGCCTCGAAGGCGTCGATCATGTCGAGTGGGATCCGTCCAATCCCGACCTTGACTTTGCAACCAACCTGCAGTCAATCCTCAGGCGAGACCCTGATGTCGTCCTTACAGAACTCGCTGACCAAGAGACTGCCCAGGTTGCTGCCCGCGGCGGTCGAGACAGCGTACTGCAGTACCTCACGTTCAACGCTGATAGTGCTGCCATGGCCGTTCGTGAGTGGTGCCGTCTGGTCGGAGACGTCGAACTCGCCACCAAGCCACTCCGCGCAGTCGTATGTCAACGGCTCGTTCGCGTGCTTTGCCCAGATTGCAAACAACAGTTCACCCCGGATGATCCCAAGAAGTATCGCCTCAAGGAAGGCGCGGTGCTCTACCGGCCGGGCGGGCAGGTTCAAGTCCGAAATCGTGTCGAAGATTGCGAGACGTGCGCAGCCTCAGGCTACACGGACGTCACAGGCATTTTCGAAGTGCTCCCAGTCGACGAAGAGTGCAGGCAGATTCTCGCCTCGGGCGACCTGAAGGCCGCCATGATGCAGGCCCGCCGGAACAAGATGCTGCTCCTGCAAGAAGTTGGCCTTCAACGCGCAGCGTCGGGCATCACATCCATCGAAGAAGTTCTCCGAGTCCTCGGAGGCAATTCAGGCAAGCCAGCGGCAAAGTCCGCCGGCTAAACCCAGAGCACTACTACCAATGGTCATACTCAACCTTGTCATCATCGCCATTATCGCCCTGATCGCCTACTGGTGGGCGAATCAGGGGTTCCTCAGCGGCCTGCTCCATCTCATCTGCGTGGTCACCGCTGCTGCAATCGCCCTTGCATGGTGGGAGCCCATCGTGGTTGAGAACCTCTTGAGCAAGAGCTGGTGGAGCGGCCTCATGCCTGGGACGATGTTGCTCATTACCTTTGTTGCTTGTGTTGCCATTCTTCGAGCAGTCTCAGATAAGGTCGCGCTGGGCAACACGCAACTTCCCCGTCCGCTAGATATGACCGGCGGGGCCATCATGGGCGTCGCTTCAGGCATCGTGACCACAGGCATTCTGCTGATTGGCGTTGGCTTCATTGACCAACCACAGGCAATTCTTGGATACACCGGGTGGCATCGGCCTGGCGCCGCAACCGCCGCCGGAGCACCCGTATATGGCATCGGCGAGATGGCGCCTCCGGACAAGGCGCTCTGGCTTCCTGTCGATGCCTGGACTGTCAGCTTCTACGAAGCGCTCAGCCTTGGGTCACTACACCCCGATCTGGGCGGACGACCGCTTGCAGATTGGAACCCAAGGCTTGACCGCCAAGCGGGACTGCTCCGCGACCGCAAGTCCACACAGAACAACACCTCTTTCGGGCAAATGATTCAACCCCCCGGCTCTATAGACGTCGGCGACCCGCTTCTGACAACCGATCCTGGCGACGGGAGCACTGTCCTTATGGTGCCGCTTCACTTTGAGTCCGCTGGCATGGACTTTGGCAACCGGCTCGCGCTCGGGGCAAGCCAAGTCCGAATTGTTGGCACACAAAATGGAACAACCGAGGTCCTCTACCCATCCTACTGGGCACAGTTCTTCAAACTTGATTACGACAAAGAGAAGCGGCGTCTCAAGGCAGAAGTGCGGAAGAAGACTTTAGAACAAGAGGAAATGGACGCGGAACTGATCAAGTACCAGGCGCTGCTGGATTCATATCCCGATGGCAAAGCACCAGGCCTATACCAATTCGCGAACAGCACTTCCTATATCACCGAACCCGACGAGCGCAAGCTTGATGTGCGCCTTCTCTATACCGTGCCCGATGGCTTCGAAACACGGTTCATTCAAATCCGCGGCACACGGTTTGACCTCAAGCCTGCGACCGCCGAGGAAGACTGGGATCAGTTCTGCATTCGAGCCAACATTCCAAATCAGGGCGAAGACCGCGTCGATCCCTGGGGAGGAGATATTTCGGGAATGGTCACCATGCGAGGCCGGTTGCCCCGAGGAAGCCGACCAAGCCTGAGTGATCTCAAAGGCGATGTTGAAATATTCGAGGAGACGGGGCGAATCATCAGAGCCAATGCTGTGAAGTATCCCAACAAATCTCGAGGATCTGGCAAGCTTGGTATCAAGGGCTATGCGGTTCTCACAGACGATCCGATTACAGATAAGCTGACCTACGACAAAGAACGTGGAATCATCAAGATTGCTGTTGGCCCCACTACACGCGCTAATATCTTGGCTGTATCTCGCTACATCGGCGGAGACGGCGCAATCGTGTTGTACGACACCGAAGGTGGCCAGTACGCACCACGCGGCTTTGAACTCAAGGATCCGAATAACACGACGCTGACGTTCAACACGGCGCTTCGAAACTGGAGCGATATTACGAACCGCCCGCGGTTCGGCTCGCAAGACACCTTCTCGCTCATCTTCGTTTTGCCCGTGGGCGTCTCGCTTGACCGTCTCGAACTCGGCGACGAAGTGGTTGGACTCTTCGAGAACATCGTTGTCGAGCCACCAAGTACAAGATAGGCGGCGATGCCCCCTAATGGGGCCTTGGCTGCCTTACACCAATTGCTCTTCAAGCAATCGCTCAACCCAATGGATATCGAAGTCATGCTCAACAAACTGCGCGGCTTCAATCAAGCGGCGATGTAGCGGCAGCGTGGTCTTGATTGGGCCGATGCGAAACTCGTCGATGGCCCGCTTCATCTTGGCAATCGCTTCAGTTCGATCTGAGCCATGCACAATCAACTTGCCAATCATCGAATCGTAGTTCGGCGGAATTCGATACCCCGGACGAACATGCGTATCAACGCGAACGCCAAAGCCACCGGCAGGCTGGAACACATCCACAAGACCAGGCTGCGGCATAAAACCACGGTCCGGATCTTCCGCATTGATTCGACATTCAATTGCATGTCCAGTGACTGAAATATCACACTGTTCAACCGAGAGCGGCTCCCCCGCTGCAACCCGAATACTCTCTTTCACAATATCGACACCGGTGATGGCCTCGGTCACAGGATGTTCAACCTGCACACGGGTATTCACTTCAAGCATGTAGAAGTTCTGCTTGCGATCCATCAGGAATTCTACCGTGGCGGCCCCGCTGTACTTCGCGTTGCGTATCAGCGATGCCGCTGAATCACACACCTCATCACGAACACGTTCATCTACACCTGGAGCGGGCCCCTCTTCGATCAGCTTTTGGTGCCGACGCTGAGAAGTACAATCGCGATTGAATAAGTGCACTGCGTGCCCGTGTTTGTCTCCGAGGCACTGCACTTCAACATGTCGAGCTTGCTCAAGAAACTTCTCGACGTAGACCGAACCATTGCCAAAAGCCGCAATGGCCTCTTGCCTTGCCGAAGCAAGGCCGTCAACGAGTTCCTCATCATTTCTCGCGATCCGCATGCCTCGCCCGCCACCACCAGCGGCAGCCTTGACGATGACGGGAAATCCAATTTCTCGAGCTACTGTCAAGGCTTCCTCTGGATCCTCAATGGCATCGTCGCTGCCAGGGAAGATCGGCGTGCCTGCCGCGCGTGCCATTTGCTTGCACGAGATTTTGTCTCCAAGCAACGCCATTGCCTCAGGGCTCGGGCCGATGAACTCGATATTGCAATCGCGGCACACTTCAGCGAACTCCGCGTTCTCGGCGAGGAATCCATAGCCTGGATGAATGGCCTCGGCGTGCATGGTTTCAGCCGCAGAGATAATTCGATCAGCCCGAAGATAAGAATTTGCCGATGGGCCAGGTCCGATGCAGACCGTATGGTCTGCATACTCAAGCCATGGCCCATCGCGATCGGCTTGCGAAAATACACACACTGTCTCGCAGCCAAGTTCTTTGGCAGCCCGAATGATTCGTAGCGCAATTTCGCCACGATTCGCGATGAGAATTCGATCAAACATGATGTGCCACTCAGGCCGGTCGGACCAGCATGATTTCCTGTCCAAACTCCACAGCATCGCCATTTGCGACCAGAATCTTCTCGACAGTTCCACTTATCTCGGACTTGATCTCGTTGAAGATCTTCATCGCCTCGATCAAGCACACCACGCCACCTTCGCTGATTGGTCCGCCAACCGTGGCAAATGGATCCGCGTCCGGAGATGAGGCCGAATAATAGGTGCCGACCATTGGGCTTTCGATCGCAACGAGTCCGGCCCGATCGGATGCCTCAGCCACTTCAGGCGCGGGCGCCGTGGCCGGAGCAGCCCCAGCAGTAGGCGACGCTGCCACTGCAGCAATTGGAGCAGCCGCAACTGGGGCTTGCACTTGCTGCGGGGCCGACCAATGGTTCGGTCGATGCAGGGTGACCTGCTCCTCGCTGTCCCGAAGGTCCATTTCGGTGAGATCATTCTGCACCATCAACTTCACCAGTTCTTTGAGCTTTCGAATATCAATCATCACATGGCTCCTTCTTGTGGCAGCGGCAGAATGGCGGCCGAAAGCGTTGAGTCCAGTTCCTCTGACAAAACACGGGGGCCATCCACTGTCACCAAAATATCATCTTCAATACGCACGCCACCAATCCCGGGCAAGTAGATGCCAGGTTCAATGGTGACGACCATGCCGGCGGCGAGTTTCACTTTGCCGCCAGTTTTGCCCATGAATGGCTGCTCATGTACATCGCGGCCAAGTCCGTGGCCAACACTATGGGCAAATTGTTCACCCCAGCCAGCGGCTGCAATTACTTCCCTCGCTGCTGCATCAACGTCTGCAGTTGATGTTCCAACCTGGCAGGCATCAATCGCGGCGCGGTGGGCTTCGGCGACCACTGTGTACACACGCTTCATCTCATCATCGGGCTCGCCGAGAAAGAATGTCCGAGTCAGATCGCTACAGAGTCCATCCACCCGAGCGCCCCAGTCAATCAACAACACGCCAGGGCCAATTGGATAATCGCCGGGTGTGTGATGAATGACGCTCGCGTTGGGCCCGCTGCCAACAATCGGCTCGAATGACTCACACTCGGCGCCGCGAATTCTCATCTCATAAATCAAACGAGCCGCCAACTGACCTTCGGTCATTCCAAGGCGCAGTGTTGCAAGCGTGGCCGCGAGCGCATGCACCTGAATACCGATGGCACGCTCAATGGTGCTCACTTCGGCAGCGGACTTGCACATACGCAACTCGCCGAGAAGTCCACTCACTGGAACCAGTTCGATTCCTTTCAACGCTTTGCTCAATGTATCCATCGCATCGAGAGTCACATGACTCGCCTGAATACCGAGTTGTGTCAGTTCTGCTCCGGCCAATGCTTCGCAGAGAAACTTCGATTGTTCTGGCCGGCCGTGAATCGCAACATCAAAGCAGCCGCACTTTTGCCATGGAGCAAGGTATTCCTCGTAGCGACGGTCTGAAATCAGAATGGCCCGCGTTGGCAACACCAAGATCCGAGTGTCATGCCCAAAGCATCCAGCAAGGAACCGAACGTCCTGCTCGCCTGTAATCAAGATGCCCGACTGGCCCCGATCTGCGAGCCCTGCACGCAGGGCTGCAAGACGCGATTCGATCGTCGCAATCTGCTCAGGACTCACCTTGGCATCACATACTGAGCTCATAGGGGCCGGAGTATAGCGATCTGGCCCAGATCGTCCGCCATCATGCGGGGATCAGATCCGAACGTGTCTCACTTAGTAGTTCGAGTCTTCATTCACTCCCCGCATCGACACCGGAGGCCCAAGCACTTCCTTCATGATCAGATACTCCCGCCAATGGCGGCGTTTGGGCCGAGGAGACTGATTCTTGGCAGCAAACGGCCTCGCGCCCATTCCTGCGGGCGCCGCTGGCGTGGTATGCATTGCCGGAGTCACCCGAGCCTTCGATGGCGCGGGCATCGTCTTACGCAGGCCTGTATCGGGCGTTGACGGCAGTGCAGTGGATGGCGAGATTTGGGGCCTCTTGCTCAGAGGTCCGGCCACTGCCGCCTTCTTCTTTTTTGCACCAATAGTGGTGGCGATGCCTGAGGCAATAAGTACACCGAGAAAGAGAAGGTCACCGAGATCCATCCACCGAGTGTACGCTGTCTGCCTTCTCAGCGGAAGGGCCGCTGTTCACGAGCCAGGCAGATCCATTTCGGCGAACGACCCATTCAAACTGGGCACCAAAGACCGCCGCGAGGCGATCTGGTTGGACTACATCTCCAGCGGGCCCTGCTGCCACGAGCGATCCATTCGCAAGCAACCACGCTTGATCACCAACATCGGCGGCAACGGCAATATCATGCACGGACACGAGAACCACTCCACCGTTCTGAGCGTGTCTTGCAAGCAACGACCACACACGATCGGCCCATCGCGGGTCTAGGGGAGCAGTTGGTTCATCGAGGACTAAAATCGATTCTGCATCTCGCTGGGCCCAGATGCGAGCGAGGTGAACCCGTTGCGCCTGCCCCGCAGACAAGGTTGACACCGCGCGGTGGCGAATTTCAGAGAGTTCGAATTCTTCAATTGCCTCCTCAATCAGTTCAGGAGACGAGGAGAGCCGGAGCCGGCCGAGCGAGACAAGCCGCTCCACAGAGAGTTCAAGATCGCGGGCGGGCTGCTGAGGCAAATAGGCAAGCATCGCCGCGCGGGAGGCAAGATCACATTTCGCTAGGGGCTGCCCGTTGATCTGCACCATGCCCTCGCTGGAGGGCAGCACTCCCGCGGCCATCCCAAGCAGTGTGCTTTTGCCGCTCGCATTTGGCCCAATGACCACCACAACCTGGCCAGCCTCCACCGAAGCAGATAGCGGACCAAGTTGAAATGTGCCACGGCGAATAGCCAGCCGATCACATCGAAACATGTCGTCCCCCTCGTCGCAACAGCCATAAGAAGAACGGGCCGCCGACAAGCGTTGTCAGCACACCGACAGGCAATCGGCCACTCCCAAGATCTATGGCTTGGCGCATGACGTCGGCACCCACAACCAAAGTCGCTCCGCACAGCACGGCCGCTGGCACGAGCAGACGATGCCCCGGCCCTACCAAACGGCGTGCCACATGTGGCGACACCAAACCAACAAAGCCAATAGGCCCACACAAGGCCACAGTTACGGCGGTCAATGCACCAGCGAGAACCAAGCAAATGAGCCGCGTTGCGCCGGGCGCAGCGCCGATTGAAACCGCGGACCCATGGTCGAGCAGCAAGGCGTCAAGACGGCCCGAAAACCAAATCGCCCACGCTACACCGCACGCCACAATCCCACCAAGCACCGGCAATGCGGAGCGTGGCAAGACTTCTGGAATCGTCCCTAGCGCCCATGAGAGAAACTGGCCACGCAAGCCCTCGGGAACCAGTCCCTGAAGCAGCACCATTCCAGCTCCGCACATCGTGGCAATAATGACACCAGCCAGTATTGTTGAGACCGGATCCGGCCAACCATCGCGGCGGCCAAGAAGTAGTACTAGTACTACCGCGCAGCCCGCTCCAACGACCGCGGGGAACATCCAGCCTGGTGAGGGCACACCCGTAATGTGCGACACATACAAGGCCAACATCACGCCAAGGCCAGCGCCACTGCTCACTCCGAGTATCGAGGGAGATGCCAATGGGTTCCGAAGCGAGGCCTGCAAGAGTGTCCCTGCAAGGGCAAGTGCGCCGCCAACAAGACCCCCTGCAATCATTGCGGTCAGTCGAAACGACCGCCAACTTACATCTGGCCACGCGAGTGACAAATCACCGGACAGGGGATTGCGGCCAATTAGCACACGTAATACGGCCACTCCAATGAGCGCAATGACAATTGCAGCGCAGAATCCGCGAATGCGGAGCCGGCTCACGTGTCTACTGCCACAAGCTGCGTCCGAATCAGGCGGTCGTACAATTCACACCGACTAAGCAGTTCTCCATGTGGGCCTGCGTCGACCACGCGGCCCTCGTCCATGACGACGATGCGATCACAATCAAGCACCGTGGCAAGCCGATGCGCAATAACAAACACCGTGCAATCACTGATCTCTTGAATCGCAGCTGCAATGGACGCTTCTGATTCACTATCAACCTGACTCGTGGCCTCATCGAGAATGAGAATTGACGGTTCGCGAAGCAATGCGCGGGCAATAGAAAGTCGTTGACGCTGCCCACCAGAGAGCGACGCCCCGTGTTCGGCCACAACAGTGTCGTAGCCTTCTGGCAATTCTTGAATGAATCGCTCCGCATGACTGGCAGTAGCAGCTGCACGAATATCGTCCATAGATGCGCCTGGCCGGCCAAGCGCGATGTTTGCTGCAATCGTTCCGCGGACGATGAAGGATTCCTGAGTGACAACGCCAATTTGATTACGCAGATCCGAGAGCTGAACCGAACTGATGTCGACCCCATCCACGCGAACAGTGCCAGACGCTGGAGTAAGAAGTCGTGGTATCAAACTCAAGAGCGTTGTCTTGCCTGATCCATTTGGGCCCACGATCGCGATGTGCTCTCCGAACCCCACTTGAAGATCCACGCCATCAACCGAGGGCCGCTTTGCGCCTGGGTAGATTTGGCTCACCCCCTCAAAACTGACGGACTTGACATGTCGTTTCATCTCGACACCGTCCTGTGGCTCCAAGTGCTCATCGAGCACTTCAAGAATTCGCTCAGCAGGAGCCGCCGCTGTGCTGATACTCGTGATGATGCCTGCGAGTGGCCGGAATGAAGCGCCGGCCACTGCAAGCGAGCCGACTGAGAGCAAGAATCGCTCAAAGGGTAATTCGCCGCTGAGAATACTCTTGGCGGCAAGTAATGCGAGTGCCCCGAGCACAATGATCGCAAGCGTCTCCATGATTGGGCTACTCATGGCCTTGGCCGTTCGCATCTTGAGCTCGTGCCGCACGACCTCCTTGTTCACCTCATCGAAGTGGGCGGATGCCAGCGATTCTGCGGTACTTGTCTTGACTGCCCGCAGGCCTTGCACACGCTCGTTCGAGAGCTGCAATAAGTCCTGTTGCGCCACAAGGGATCCATGTGATCCGCGTCGAATACGCTTCGCAAGCTTTCGCAGCACAATGCCAAGAATCGGCCCGACGATGAGCGCCACCACGACAATGGTCCAGTCGAAGATCACTGCAACCCCAAGAGCGGCAAGCCCCTTAGTGAGCTGGGCCACCGACTTGCCAAGTAGCGCGATGAAGCCAGCCTCAAGGGCTGCGGTATCACGGATGATTCGAGAGATGTATTCGCTTGGACCTTGCTGCACAACCCGTGAAAGCGGCAAGTGAAGCACATGATCAAAGATCCGCTTCCGTATGCGGGCAATCGTCAACGTGGCAAGCGTTTGGCTGATGTACTGATGCAAGAAGTTTGCGGCGGCGCCGACGAGTGTCAAAATCCAAATGACACAGATCAAGAACAGCACACCATTGAACCGTCCTTCGGGCAACACGGCCACGAGCCCATCGGGCACATGCCAGAATCCACCGGTGGAGTTCACGTTCTCGGCGAGTTGCCGCAGATCTCGCCCCGTGTCTGGATGCAGGATCTGCTCGAGTACAGGACCAAGACTAAGCAGGCCGATTCCAAGACCAGCGGCCGAGACAAAGGCCATCACCACCGCAAGCA
>JABJQE010000080.1 GCA_018663565.1 Phycisphaerae bacterium | reverse complement strand
TCTTCTTGCCGGAGTTGGTCGATCACAAAGAGGACGTGGCTCATATGCGGTCCCGCCATGGTGGGGGCTCAACATCGCCGTGTGGTTGGATTGCGTCGATCATGTCTTGGGGTGGCGTGGTGGGCCTGCGTGTTTCAAGATCAACATGCACCCATAGGGTTGATGCGGTGCACACAAGCTCGCATTCATCGCCATCCATACGCCACACCATCGTATCTCGCCAGGACTTGACGCGGCGTACCGTGCGTACCCAGGTGGCGACGCGTAGTATCTCGCCTGCGTAGGCTTCCTTGCGGTAGTCAATCTCGTGCCGCGCGACAAACCACATGGCGCCGGCGGAAAGCAAGTCTTCGCTTGACCATCCAAGGCGTTCAAGGTGCGCTTGCCCGACCTCATCAAGCCAGCGGACATATTCCACATTGGAGACATGCTGCACGGCGATGCTTGAGCTGTCTGTGCCCGGCATGATGGTGCCATGCCATGCGGCCGCGCGTGGGATTGGAATTGGCGTGCGTGTGGGCGGCGGGCCATGTGTAATGATCGTGCGTGTCACGGTCGCTCCATGGCCATTGCTGCGGGGTCGATGGAGCGTAGCCAGGACCACGAGTACAGGCCGGTTCGATGGCCATCATTGAACACAATTCGAATCGCATATGCACCGACGCGTTCGATGGTGGTGGCCTCGAGCGATTCGGCCGTCGAGCCACCACTGGGCATGACCGCTAGTGGGTTGGTCGAGAGCGTCTCTCGAAGCTTCCGGGCCTCGGCGCAGGGGGACCACCGCCGAAGGTGGCTGATTGGGTAATGTGATGTGTCGCCATCATCCCAAGTGACGTCGAGTCCGCTCGCACGATCGAGATGGATGTGAGCAGGGGCGTCCATGGGAAGGAGGGTACCGAGCATGGCTGGGTGTATCATGTCCGAGCAGCATGATTTCGCCCCGGCCCCCGGAAGTCGGCTCCCCAGAAGTCGCCCGCCTGAAGCCGGCCCCCTGAGGAAGCCCCGAGATGGTGATGGAGATGACCGAAGAAATGAGTGTGGCAGGAATAAGCGATCGGCTGATCGCGGCGATGGACCGGACGGGGTGTAACGCCTGTGTCGGCCTCGATCCGGTGCTCGAAAAACTGCCACTGGCGATTGACCGGACCGACCCGGTGCACGCCATTCGCGAGTTCTCGCTTGGCGTCTTGGAGTCAGTGGCCGAGACAGTGGCGTGCCTGAAGCTGCAATCAGCCTGTTATGAGCGGTACGGAGCTGCGGGGGTTGGCGTCATTGACGAACTCCTCGCTCTAGCTGCATCACACAAGCTGCCAGTCATTCTTGATGCCAAGCGGGGTGATATTGGAATCAGCGCGGCACACTACGCGGCCGCGGCGTTTGAGCGATCTTCTCCGGCGAGTTGGTTGACTGTGAATGGGTACCTCGGCAGCGAGACCCTCGAACCCTATCTTGAGCATGGCGGCATCTTCGTGCTCGTTCGCACATCCAACCAAGGATCCGCTGAGTTTCAGAGTCTTCGCCTTGACGACGGGCGGACCGTTTCAGATGCCATGGCGGACATGGTGGCGGCGCTTGCCGCTCCTCGGCGAAACGCAGCAGGCTGGAGTGATGTCGGCGCGGTAGTGGGGGCGACTCATCCGTCCGAGGCTGAGCAGCTTCGCAATCGCATGCCTAGCGTTGTACTTCTTGTTCCTGGTATCGGGGCGCAGGGAGGTTGTGTGGCTGACTGCAAACCACTGTGCGGAGCCGACGGACACGGGGCCATCTTGACGGCGAGCCGCTCTGTAATCTACGCGCCTACGCAGCATGGCGAGTTGTGGACCGAGGCGGTTGCCACTGCGGCGAAATCACTTGCTCATGAAACAGGCACGATGGCAGGACTTCGCTGATGGCGGTCAAGCCCACATGGCTTGGGTGGAAAGAGATCATCGTGGTGACGCTCTTTCTCATTGTGTTGTTGCTTCCGCTGATCTTCGAAGGCGAAGCCTCGGTGGGGGCTCATTCCGAGCGACAGTTAGTCATCGTGACACCACATAACGAACAGATTCGCTCGGAATTCGAGCATGGTTTCGAAACGTGGCATCAACGTGTGTACGACGAGCCCGTCGATGTGGTGTGGAGTGTGCCTGGCGGCACAAGTGAGATCCGACGGATGTTGCTTGCGCAGTGGTCGGCGGCGCTCGAGCAGGGGCATCAGCCTGGCGGTGACGCTGATCTTGTATTTGGTGGTGGCTCGTATGAGCACAGCAAACTCAAGAGCGGTGCGACACAGCGTATGCATAATATGTCTCGTAGCGATCTCGAATTGTGGCTGCGAAGAATTGGTGTTGAGGATGTCAATGCGGCCATCGAGGCGAAGCAAATCGACGTCGGCATTGTGCATGTAGAACTTGAGACAGATGGCGGCGTATGGACGATCAACGCCGCTGCACCGATTAGCGACGTGCCGCCAATGGATCTCTCGCAGTTGCCCGCGTTGTATGGCCGTGCATCTGTGGCGGGAACCAATCTCTGGGACCCAGACCATCGCTGGTTCGGAACAGCGCTTTCCAGCTTTGGCATTATCGCCAACAGCGACGAACTGGCCGCTCGGGGCCTTGATGTACCTGACTCGTGGGTTGATCTAGCGGACCCAAGATTGAACTCAGCAGTGTCGATGGTCAACCCAGCCCAGTCCGGCTCGGTGACTACGGCCTTTGAAACGATTTTAAAACGGCTTGGTTGGTCCAAGGGCTGGCAGATCTTGCGGCGTGCTGCGGCCAATGCTCGCACATTCTCAGCATCATCCCTTCTCGGCCCCACTGATGTCGCCGCGGGGGACGCGGCGATGGGTGTATGCATTGACTTCTTCGGGCGGTATCAGCAGCAGGCGCTTGCTGATCATGGCGCTCCAGGGCGATTGATATACGTCGATCCACAGGGCGAAACAACGCTTGACCCCGATCCCATCTCCATGCTTGCCAACCCACCCGACCCCGAACTTGCCGCGCGGTTCATCGAATTCACCTTGTCTGAAAATGGGCAAGCGTTGTGGCAATTCGCCCCAGCCGATCGCAAGCCGGGAGAGCTTGGCCCTCGCCGCTTTGCGCTTCGGCGCTTGCCGGTGCGAGATTCCATGTATCGCGAACACTTTGAGCACTTTGTGGATCAGGTCGATCCGTTTGCAAATGCGGCTATTCCTGAGCATCAAGATCGTGCAATGCGAGCCTTTATCGCGCCGCTCATGCAAGCGATGGCGATGGATGAGCGGACGAAGCTTCGGGCAGCCTGGAGAGCCATTGTTTCGCATCCGAGTTATCCGAAAGACTTTGCGGGCATCGTTTCGGCAGATGATGTCGACGATGCCGAGCTCGCCACGATGCTCGAACACTTTGATGCCATGCCAGACATCACCGATCCTGATGGGCGCGTGTGGTCGCTCAATACCCCCGAAGGTCGAAACGCTGTCAAGCGTGGTTGGCTCCGCGGCGGGTGGTCGGGCAGTGGGTTGTGGGACGAACGATCCGAGCCGAGTCCTGCTTTTCGCCGTCACGCCGGGGGGTTCTTCCGAAATCAATTCGACCAGGTGGTGGTTGGAAGCAGTGCCCAGTGAATATTGCGGTTCTGTCCATTGGTGATGAACTGCTCGGCGGCCGCATTCTCGATACGAACGCAGCGTGGATTTCGGGGGAAGTCGCCCGGACGGGCGGCCGCGTATCGCAGCGTGGCACTGTGGGAGATGAACGATCATGCATTGCTGAGGCGGTGAATCGACTGAGCGGCGTTGCTGACGTGCTGGTTACGACAGGTGGGCTTGGACCGACGACTGATGACCTCACACGCTTCGCCGCCGCCGATTTGATCGATGGTGGTGTTGTCATTGACGATGCCGACGCGATTGCGGTTGTGCAGGCCTGGTGCGAACGTGTCGGCTTGCCGCCATCAGAGGCTCGCGCCATGGTCGCCAAGCGGCCTCCGTCGGCAGACTTCTTGTCGAACGATCAGGGGACTGCGCCCGGACTGCGCTTTGTCTTGAATGACTGCGTCGTGTGGATGCTCCCTGGCCCGCCTTCGGAAATGCGATCGATGTTTACACGGCACGTCGCGGCATCGCTTTGTGCTGGAGGCTCGTCGCGGGCTATCGAAGTGCGAGCCTCTGGACTGACCGAAGTACAAGCAGCCGATCTGCTTGGTGATCGGCTTGATCGATCACGATCGCCCCAGCTTGGCATTCGAGTTGGTCGAGGTTTGATTCGCGTAACCGCCCAGGATTTGGCAGGAGACTGTATGCAGGACGCCATTGATAGCGCCGCCGCTGATGTGCAGGCCGTACTTGAGCCGTGGTCGCTCCCGGTTGGGTGCAGTTCACTCGCCGATGCAGTGGCCTACGCTTTGCGTGGCGTTCAGTGGACATGCGCGACGGCCGAGTCGTGTACCGGTGGTGGCATTGGCGCTGCGCTTACGGATGTGCCCGGATCGAGCGACTGGTTTGTCGGCGGATTCATCACGTACTCCAATGCATTGAAGTCCTCATTGCTCGGTGTGCCCGTTGCGTTACTTGGTGAGAACGGCCCAGGCGCAGTGAGTGCTGAGGTCGTGGAGGCGATGGCACGCGGCGCCCGGGATCGCAGCGGCGCAGATATCGCGGTTGCTGTCAGCGGTGTCGCTGGACCAGATGGCGGATCACCTGAGAAGCCGGTCGGAACAGTGTGGATCGGAATCAGCGATGCCGCGGGTACTACTTCGCGGCGTATTCGTGTGCCAGGCGATCGGCCGTTCGTCAGGCGAGGTACGATTCAGGTGGCCATGCAGTGGCTTCGGTGGCGTGTTGATGGAGTCGACGAAGCATTGCAGTGGGAGCAGCCATCATGAGTGATGTCGTACACATTGGCCTCGGGTCAAATCTTGGTGACCGCGTGGCGGCCATCTTCGAGGCGCTTGAGCGGCTGGACGATTGCGACGGCGTGTCCGTCGTCAGAGTGAGCACATTGCTCGAGAGTGAGCCGGTTGATGTTGTGGACCAGCCCTGCTTTGTGAACGCAGCGGCTTCTGTTCGCACAGTACTGCGTCCGGAAGCATTTCTTGCCATGCTGTTGCAGGTTGAAGAGGCCATGGGACGTGATCGGGGCGGCGTTGTGCCACGTGGTCCGCGATCAATTGACCTCGACATCTTGTTGTGGGGTGACGAGCGTGTGGAGACGGCCGACCTGACTGTGCCTCATCCGCGTCTGCATGAGCGGGCCTTTGTGCTGGTTCCACTTGTTGAGATTGCCGAGACACTCACGCATCCCGTGCTCAATGAATCGATGGCGAATTTGCTTACGCAGGAGATCGCGTGCAACGGCCCAGTCGATCTCCGGTGCCGCATGTTGGCGCGTGGATCGCTGCAAGACGAGTCGGGCTTTCATGGTCCGCGGATGGAGGAAGATGCATGAAGTACGCAGTCGGACTTGTATTCTGGTGCTGTGTGGCAGGAGCTGGGTGTTCTGGCGAAGTGGACGAGCAGCGGCCAGAAAATCGTGTGCCACCTCCGGTGGTGGAAGCCCCGGCCGATGTGAAGAAGGCGTCTGAAGTATTGAGCCTAGTCGAGGCTGCCTATGCAGATGCGGCGGTACTTGATGTGACAGCCTCGTCCGAGATCAGTCATCGCGGACAGCGAGTGCCGCGTACGCAGTCGTATGTGATTGGTCCAGGATCCGACCTCGTGTGGGAGGGGCCTGGGGTGCTCCTGATAGCGCGAGATGGGCGGGTTCGGGCCGAACTTGAGTCGGTCCCCGATCGAGTGGTGGATGTTCCCATCGGCGAGCATGTTGTCAGTGCGATGGAGGGCGTGCTCGGTGAGGGGACGCAGGTGCCTGCAGTGTTCCTGCTGCATGAACAGGCCAGACGTAGCGTGTGGATGACTGCCATCACAGGTGGCTTTATTGGCTCGCCTACAGAGACGGGCACGCG
>JABJQE010000079.1 GCA_018663565.1 Phycisphaerae bacterium | reverse complement strand
TCTGGCATCGAACCGACGGCCCGGCCGAAACCCGACTTCAGTGCGAATGATCTTGTCCTTGGTCAGCGTGTTGCCCGTAATCCGAACCAACCCGACGTCTGCCACTTGCCCCTCAGAGATTTCCACCACCAAAGATAGTTTGGTCGTTGAACCACGTCGAATCGGCACAATGGCTGCGCGGCTATCGAGATAGCCCATCACGCCGTAGGCCGCGACAATTGACTTCCGAGACTGATCGACCAAATCCTGCCGGAACACGTCGCCAACTTTGATGTTCATGATGGCAGCCAACTGTTCAACTGACAGCACCTCAAGTGGAACGCCACCCGGACCAGATGCTATGAGTCGATCGACGGTATAGCGAGGACCTTCGACGAGCAGGAAGATCACTTTCGCCTCTCGCTGATTCGGACTCACCTCGACCTGCCTATCAACTCGAATATCAATGTAGCCCCGGTCGTAGTAGAACTTATGCAACGCGGCGACATCAGAAGCAAGTTGCTCCTGGTCGACTTCGCCTCGGCGAAAGAACGGGAACCACGTCGTAGTTTCAATCTCCGCGGAGAGTTTTTTGGCCGAGAAGTGCGTCGTCCCAACAAACTCAATCGCGCGAATCCTGACCCGCGGACCTTCAATCACTTCGAAGATGAGAATGTCATTCTCTTCAAGCTGTGGCGCGTCAATGGTGACCTCGGCGAGGTAGTACCCCTTCGTGCGATACAACTCGGCCATCTCGCGGATACCGCGTTGAATGAGAAAGTCATCACGGGCAGATCCACGATGCAAACCTGTTGGGCCGAGTAAGGCCCGGTCACTGAGCTGCCGATTGCCAACCACAGAGACTGCGGCGAGTAACCGCTCTTCGTGAAACTCATAGGTCAGATCGACGGTGCCATCTGGTCGCAGCTCGGCCACAATGTCGATGCTTGAGAAGTCACCAAGGCGAGTAAGTCTCGAGATATCACCCTGAGCCGTTGCTGGGTCATAGGCTTGGCCAACCCGAGACCGGATATTGTTGAGCACTTTTTGCTCAGAAACGCGTCCGAGCCCTTGGGCGTGAATGGCGCCGATCGGTCGGTCCAACAACGAATCTGAATCTGGCTCGACAGCTATGGCTGGGGTCGCGAGAAACGCTAGCAGCAGGGCTCCGATCAGGATGAAGAAAAAACGACCCATTTGGGTGCGTGAGGATACCCACCGACCGCGTTCGGTGCCTCCTGGGCCGATCTCGTGCTAACTCGCCCCGAACGCTACCCTTCACATCCACAGCCGGACCAAGGAGCGACATCGGAAATGGGTATGACACTCACAACACTCGCGGGCCACCTTGACGCCGAACTTCATGGCGATGGAGATGTCGTCGTCGAGCAATGCGCTGGCCTGCTCTCGGCCGAATCTGGCGATCTCTCCTTTCTCGCCAACACCAAATACTGCAATCAATTAGAGACCACCAAAGCGACCGCGGTCCTCACGAAGCCTGGTGTTGAATGCCCAAGCAACGTGCAACAACTGACTTGCGACGACCCCTACTTTGCGTTTCGTAATGCTGTCATCGCCCTGCAGGGCTTCAAACAACATCCCGAGCCAATGGACGCCAATGAACGCGGCATCAGTGCCAAGGCAATGGTTCACCCGACAGCCACGATTGGAGAGGGCACGCGTATTCACCCATGTGCCGTTGTCGAGGCAGGCTGCAGAGTTGGAGAGGGATGCCACCTCTATCCTGGAACATGGATCGGCCCAGAGGCCACAATCGGCGATGATTGCATCCTGTACCCCAATAGCGTGGTCCACGATCGGTGCAAGCTTGGCAATCGAGTCACTTTGCACGCTGGGACCGTGATTGGAAATGATGGATTTGGATACGCCACACACAAGGGCATCCACCACAAAATCCCACAGCACGGCATCGTCGTACTTGAAGACGATGTTGAGATTGGCGGAAACTGCGCCATCGAGCGAGCGACCATGGGAGAAACTCGCATTGGTGAGGGGACTAAATTCGCGGACCTCATCTCGATTGGGCATGGGACCACATTTGGGCCACATTGCCTGCTCGTATCACTTGTTGGCGTCGCCGGATCGGTCAAGATTGGCCACCACGTCGTGCTTGGCGGCCAAACTGGCGTCGCAGGGCACATCGAGATAGGAGACGGCGTCCAGGCCATCGCTCGATCAGGCATTGCCGCAAATCTCGAGCCGGGGGCAGTTGTTGGTGGGGCCCCGGCCATCCCGGTCGATACAGCCAAACGAAATCTGCTCGCAGGCACTGGCCTTGCCGACCTCTTTAAACGCGTCAAAAAGCTTGAGCGGCAGGCCAAGAAGGACTGAGTGCCGTTCCGGTACGATGCCGGAATGAGCACTGACACCACCCTTCGGCAGACTCCATTTCATTCCTTCCATGCAGAGCACGGCGCCAAGCTCGTGGACTACAC
>JABJQE010000078.1 GCA_018663565.1 Phycisphaerae bacterium | reverse complement strand
GTCGCGCCACAAACATGACAACCGAGCCAATGATGGCGCCGATGAGCACCCCGATGATGAGTGAGACAGGATCCACACACATATTCTACTAGACCCGGCGGGTGATTTATCTTGATGTTGTATCAAGTGGCTATGCGACCCCAGACCGCGTATGGGCTGTGGAGCGAAGGGATATTCACGAGTCTTGATGATCGCTAGTCGTCGCCGAGTTCCTTTGCGATGATGGAGGGGCGGTCATCCATACTGGGCCAGTGTTGAAGTCGCTGGCGTTTCTAGAGGTTGGTGAGTATCCGGAGGGGCATCACTTGGCAGCAGATGGCAATTCAAATGGTTGGCCGGTTGTTCGTTTACTGACTAGAATGCTCTCCCTTTGACATGAGGAGTCAGCCATGCTTGTCACGACCGTTGTCCTCGCTTTGATCTGTCCCGAACCAGTTGCCCAAGAGTGTCCCCTGCAGGGCAGTGCCACCGCTCCCGCACCAGCAGCAGTCGCGTCTCCATCTACTGGCGTGATCGGATCAGCTATTCAACTGACCTTTGGAGAACAGTTTGTCAAGGCTGGCGAGTCGTACATTTCGCCTGATGGCAAGAAGGTTATTTTTCAGGCTGTCGAGGTTCCCGCCGAAGGCGAGCAACCCGCCGATATTTACGCGATGTATCTCGGGGACTTGCATCACCAGAATGGTTCGTGGCGACTCGATAATGTGAAACAACTCACCCCAGAGGGGTCGGCTAACACGTGCGGTTGGTTTCATCCAACAGATCCGAACAAGGTCATCTTCGCCAGTACCGTGACCGAACCAGCTGGTGGAGACGTGCCTGGATATCAGCGAGGGAGTGGCAAGTACAAGTGGTCCTATCCACCCCGAATGCGAATTGTTGAAGCGCGGATTGACGGCGTATTTCCACCAGCACTCAGGCAGATTGAGGGTGATACCGAGTCCTACCAAGCCGAATGTTCGATCAGCCCCGATGGTCGGCATCTGATGTACACCTCACATGAGACCGGCGATGGTGACATCTACATTCGTGACATGAAGACGGGCGTAAGGCATCTTGTGGTTGGTGCTCCTGGATATGACGGCGGCCCGTTCTTTTCGCCAGACGGGAAACGCATTGCCTATCGCTCAGATCGCAACAATGACAACCTGCTGCAAGTATTCGTTGGTGAGCTCGCGTTCAATGACGCGGGCACCATGGTTGGGCTTGACGAAGAGATTCAACTGACGAATAACGAGCACGTCAATTGGGCCCCGTTCTGGCACCCCGACAATAGCCGCCTTGTGTACGCCACAAGTGAAGCGGGCCATGACAACTACGAGGTGTATGAAATCCAAGCCCGCCAGGGAGGCGGCGTTGGGAAACCAGCTCGGTACGGTACCGGCAAGCGTCGTGTCACCAACGTAGCTGGGTTCGACGGCCTCCCTGCATTCAATGCCGACGGCACCATCATGATTTGGACCAGTCAGCAGGGTGGCGATGGCAGCCAACTATGGATTGCACCATTTGACGTAGATCAGACCAAGACCGCCGCTGGCGAATGCCCTGTGGCGCACTGAGAGCGGGGGTTTTTCCGCAGGCGCATCTCCGGGTGCAAGACTCCGCGCAACAGTGCCCAATTTCGGGCACAATGTGTAGTTCCACAGGAATTACGCAATGCCAATAGACCAGAAAGAGGACCAGAATCCCATGTTGATTGAAACCATGATGCTTACCGCGATGGCCGCTGCCGCAGACGCTGCTCTGATCGAGACACCAAAGACAGACCTCATTCCACGCGAAGTGCTCTTTGGAAATCCGGAGAGATCCTCCGTCAAGATCAGCCCCGACGGCACAATGCTTGCATTCCGTGGCCCTGTAGACGGTGTGATGAACGCCTGGGTGCAACCACTTGCTGGTGGTGAGGCCCGTGCGCTTACGAGCTTTGAGGATCGGCCAATCGGAAGTCTCTCTTGGGCATGGAACGGGGAGCAACTACTGTTTACGAAAGACAAGGGCGGAGACGAAAACTTTCATGTGTTCTCTGTCGACATTGATGATGCCGAAGTGCGTGACTT
>JABJQE010000077.1 GCA_018663565.1 Phycisphaerae bacterium | reverse complement strand
TTTTGCTTCTGCTGATCTTCAGATTGCTGCTGCTGGTTCTCTTGGTCCTCGGACTGCTGCTGATCCTGCTTCTGCTGATCCTCAGATTGCTGCTGCTGGTTCTCTTGGTCTTCAGACTGCTGCTGATCCTGCTTCTGCTGATCTTCGGATTGCTGCTGCTCGTTGGACTGCTGATCCTCAGAGTTCTGCTCTTGATCCTGTTGCTGCTCTTGGTCTTGTTGCTGCTCTTGGTCTTGCTGCTGTTCTTGCTTCTCTTGCTCTTGCAGGACCTCCTGCAACTTGTTCCAAGCCAGTTGGCCGTTGGCGCGGGCATTGCGGTCTGCAGGGTTGTGCTCAATTGCATACCGGTACTGTTCGAGCGCCTGCGAAAATCGATCAGCGGCTTGATCCAATTGCTTCTTGGAATCAGTTTCAGATTCACTTGGCTGCATGGCCAATTGATAGTTGGTATTACCTAGGTTGTAGGCTGCGGCTGCGGCCACATCAGGATTGCTTGAATTCAATGCTCGCTCAAAGGCATCCGCTGCCTGGTCGAGATCGCCGGCGCGATATGCGGCTACGGCTTGGTCATAGGCCAGTACAGAATCAACGGCGTCTTGTCCTTCTTGAGCGCGTGCAAGTGCAGCAGCAGCTTCGGCCCACGATTCGCGTTTGGCAGCCTCAGTAGCGATCTGTATTTCTTGTTGCGGGGTTCGCACAGGCACTTCGGTGGCGTCTGCGGCCGCGAGCAATAGTGGAATCGAGATGATCAGAATCAGTCGCATCATGCGGCGGCCCTCCGGACACGGCGAGCCGGTTGTACGTCTGACCTTGGTGTTGAGCGGGCGGATCGACTTTGGGGTCCGCGGAGGCCGAGCACGCTCTCGATGCCAAGCAAGAGCAATGCGCCGCCGACGAGCCATCGGTAGCGGGGGATTGCTCGTTCAACTCGGGCAGACTCAACTCGTTTTCCAGTTGCCGGTGCGATGATTTGATTGTAGATGTCTGCAAGGTCGAGGTTGTTTGTTCCAGCCGGAATGAATTGGCCATTTGCGGCCGCTGCGATTTCTTGAAGCGTGGTTGGCTTCATGGTGGACCAGACTTCCTGCCCATCATGGGTAAGATAGATTCGCTCGCCATTGACATCGACGGGTATGCGACTGCCATCGGCAGCATCGCCGAGCCCAATCGTCCAGATCGAAATGCCAGCGTCGGCAGCAGCAGCAGCGGCCTCGACTGGGTAGGAGCCCATGTCATCTCCATCGCTCAGGATGATGATCGTCTTCATGCCATCGTCCCCGATTGAAAGCGCATCCTCGGCGAGCCGTATGGCATCGCCCATCATCGATCCGCCTCGGCGTCCGGTCCGTGGAACAACCTCGTCGAGCGCGAGCCTCATGGCATACTGGTCACGCGTGAGCGGGACTTTCAGTGTTGGCGTGCCGCCATACACGACGAGCCCAAAGCGATCTCCAACAGCTTGATCAACAACGTCCTCGATGTACTGGCTTGCTCGAGCGAGCCGTGTTGGCTTGAGATCTTCAGACAGCATCGATCGCGACGTGTCGAGGGCAAAAATAACATCGATATTTCGCTGCGCGACACGCTCGAATCTAATTCCTAACCGTGGGTCGAGGAGGCCAATGACCAGAAGGAGTAAGGCGCCGATCAACATGACCGCTCTGGCGTTTCGCCGTGTTGGTCCAATCGCCCGTTCAAACCGACCCACAAGATTGCTACTTGCAAGTCGTGACATGGCCCGGCGTCGACGTACAGACGCGAGCACGAATAGTCCAATTGCTGCGGCTACAGCCCAGAGCCATATGAGCGAGTCAGGTTGTTGGAACTGAAAGTCCACAGAGAGCTCCGTCAGGGGATAGATCGGTAACGAGTGGCTGCGAGGAGGATCTCCAAGAGCAGTACAAGTATTGGGAAGATGAGCAGTGGTGGCAATTGAATGCCTGCGAGATTGACTGAAGTCACTGCAAGGTCGGTGTAGTGATAGAAGTGTTCTTCGGCAACTTCTGTTTTCTCAAGCGCGTCGATTTCTGCGTAGATCGCAGCAAGCGACTCGGTATTCCGAGCTCGAAAGAACTTGCCTCCCGTGGCCTCAGCAATCGCTCTGAGTGTGGGCTCATCGAGTTCCGCCTGCACCTGTTGGATGTACTCGCGGCCTCTCCGGTCGGTCATCGGCATGGGGACGCTGCCCTCTACACCCACGCCGATGGTGTAGACCTTGATACCCAGTGCACCGGCCATCTCTGCTGCAGCAATTGGGTCGAGTTCACTTGCCGTGTCAGCGCCGTCTGTGAGCAAGATGACGATGCGGCTTCGGATGTCATCAGTATTCAGATCGGTGCGATCTTCAAGAGCATGTAGTCTGCTCGCGGCAAGGCCAAGCGCATCGCCAATCGCAGTCATAGCGCCTTCAGCATCGGTCGCTGGCCGCACCTGCGAGAGCGCCTCGGTAAGCGTGCGGTAGTCAAGTGTCATTGGGCAAATGCTGTCTGCAAACGTCCCGAATGTGATGAGGCCAATCAGGTCATGCTCGCGTCCTGGCAATTCGTCTTCGCCAAGCACAAAGTCTGCCGCGACTGCCTTGACAACTTCCAGTCGATCAGCAGTGGCGTTGCCGAGTTTCATGTCGAGGGCTCGCATAGAGCCACTGCGGTCAATCACGAGCTCAATGGCGACACCCTCTACCGACTTGCTTGTCTGTTCGTCTCCTTTGATCGGTCCGACCATCAGGATGACAAGCATGAGGATGGCGAGCGTTCGGAGCCCCGGCAGAATCCATCGAGTCCGGGCCGCCCAGCCATGTGGAACAGTTCGCGCGGCGGCTGTAGTCGACCATGGGACCGCGGGCCGGCCAGATCGCTGCACATAACGCCACCATGCGAGCGGGGCCAGGGGGATGAGTAGCAGCAACCACCACAGCATGTCTGGTGAAAATGTCAACATGGGGCCACCTCGCTACTCGTGGTTGACGCTGACTCCAGCTGTTCGAATGCGATCTCAACTTCATCTACAAAGTGATCTGCGCTCGTAATGGCCTCGGCGCCTTGAGACGCTTCTGGCTCATGCATGGCAAATTTGACGAGATCCGCCATCCGAAGAAACGACTTGAGATCATCTCGCTGCGAATCAGTGAGCCTTCGATCAGACTTAGCGGCAACGAGGAACTCGGCCGTCGTATTGCGCGGGGCACGAATCCCAAATCGGCCTTCGATGTATTGGCGGACAATGCTACTGAGTGTCGTGTAGAACCCGTCGACATTGCCGCTACCGAGTAGATCTTGGTCTCGGAGTGACCGCAGCGACCCTCGCGCGATCTCAGCTGCGGTCGGGGGAGGCCCCGTCTGTCGATCACGCATTGCAATCCACAGGCCGCCGATGATGACAATCACAATGCCGCCACCTATCGCAAGAATCCATGGCCACCATGGCCCAGAAGGGATATCGATCCACCCTCGGATGTCTTTGAGTTCTGTGTCTGATGAGGCCAGCGCCGAGGTGATGGTGATGGTCAGCGGTTCTGTTTCGATCGATCCAGTAATGGGGTCTTCGGTGGATTCATCACGGAATGAGATGGAGATCGATGGGAAGTCATGCTCGCCGGCTTCAAAGGAGTCGAGTACGAGTTGTTGATGCCAACGGCGACCACCCTGCTCAAGCGGCACATCGTTCGTCTCGCTTGAACTCAACACATGGAATGCGCCAAGCGTGTCATTCTCTGGGATCGCGAGTAGTGGCGTCGTCAGTGTGGTCTTGGCTTCAGTGACAACTTCAATTCGCACAGCGATCCGCTCACCAGCGGCCGCCTCGGCGGGGGCAATCTCGACGGAAGCATGGACCGGCCCGCGGCGGACATCCGTGCTGCTCGTTGCCTCTGGCGATGATTGCTCGCAGGCAAATGGCACAAGAGCCAATGCGATTGTTCGCATAAGAAGGCGACGCATCAGTGTTCCATCCTTGCGCCGCGCTGGCGAAAAAAGGCGCTAAGCGTTTCGACAAACGATTCGCCTGTTTGTATTGGAAGTCGATCAATCCGGTGGCGTCTCATCCATCCAAGACGGCGATCCGCATCTTCAACCGCTTGGGCGGTCCAGGCATCTCGGACGGATTTGGAAGAAGTGTCAAGAAGAACAAGCTCGCCCGATTCGGCATCCCGCATTTCAAGCAGGCCAACCTCAGGAAGTTCAAGTTCACGGCGATCGCCAACATCAATGGCGACAAGATCATGCTTTCGCCGGACGACACGGATGGCTTGCTCCCAGCCGTCGTCCTGGAAGTCACTCACGAGAAAGGCGGTGCATCGACGTCGTTGGACGTGACGGAAGTACTCAAGGGCGCCGGCGATATCGGTGCCGTTTCCGATGGGTTCGTGCGCCAAGAGTT
>JABJQE010000076.1 GCA_018663565.1 Phycisphaerae bacterium | reverse complement strand
CTGCTGCTTGATCGGATGAAGATCCCGCCGCCGACGTTGTACGTGGTGTTTGCAATGAAGTCGCACTCTCTAATAGTGGCATCACTGCCGACCGTATTCGTAATCCCACCACCCCATGAAGCAGTATTACTCTCAAATGAGCATCGTTCGATGAGCGGCTCGGACCCATTCAGGTTGTAAATGCCCCCGCCATGTCCTTCGCTCACATTACTTCGAAAGCTGCAATCCGACACGGTTGGCGATGCGGACACATTGCACATCCCGGCGCCGCCCCACGTGTCATTTGACTCAATAACGCAGTCATGAATGATTGGTGACCCGCTTCGCACAAGAATGCCGCCACCGCACTTCACATTACCAAACACCGGATCATTCACGACCTCGCCTGAACCGTGACTCACTCGAAAATTTGCCAGCACGCTCCCGCTGCCCTCTTCAGATGCAAATCGAACCACTGGTCCAGAAAAGCCAGCGCCATCAATGACGCTCGCGCCAGATCCGGACCCCTCAACAGTAATTGCCTTGCCTGAAAAATCGATAAGTTCGTTGAATATGCCCGGCGAGACCATGATGTGGTCCCCGCTACTCGACGCGTCTATGGCGGACTGGATCGTTGGAAAATCGCCTGGGACAGTCAACATATCTGCTGTCGCCATACTTGCCACACAGAGCACAGCACCACCACTTAACTGCACAATACGCATTGAGTAACTCCTTCTCATCCCATTGCTCACCATATCGCCTGGTGCTCAATACACCAGAGAATTCAATAGTGCAGCCGATCCGGCATATCCCGAAACTCCCGCCAGACCTTCAACATCTTGTCCCGATCGAACTCCAGAGCCGGCAATGCCCGATCTGCACCCGGTAACTTGACGGCCTCATAAATAGGCACGTCATCAAAATCGCCATAATCCTTGGCGTCTTGGATGGTCCCGGCGTAATAAATAGCGTCTATTCGCGCCCACCATGACGCGGCATAACACATCGGGCACGGCTCAGAACTCGTGTACAACGTACAGCCCGAAAGATTATGTGTATCAAGCACCTTGCACGCTGCGCGAATAGCAGCGATCTCGCCATGACTGGTCGGATCTTTATCAACGAGCACGCGGTTGACTCCCTCGGCCACAATCTTTTCATCACGGACGATGATGCATCCAAACGGACCACCGTGTTGATTCACAATTGCCGTGTCGTAGGCGAGCTCAATGGCTCGCTGCATGTACTGGTGATGATTCGTCATGGTCGTACTCAGCTCAAGTGCATCGAAGTAATTGCAGCCCCGTGTGCGCCACAACGAAGGAACAACAAAGAGACTACCCAAAAACAACGCGGGACAAACTGATCTGGACAAGACGAATTCGAGTGATCGTCGTTAGTAGCAGCACAATAGGCATCTCAGACATTTTAGATTGAGGACGAATTTCCATATGGAAGCTGATGGTACGACAAAGGCAGAATCGCGTTCTTGATCTACGGTTACGACCACGGCCTCTTCGCCATTCTCTGGTCAATGAACATCGATCCACAAGTATGTGGGTCAATCAAGCGTTGAATCAATTCGCATCCACTCGATAGTCAATCGACCTTCTTGAAGTGCTATCGACAATGGTCCTGTTCCGGCGACATGGCCACTGGCCACCTCAAGGCCGTTGAGGTGCACAACAACCCTGCCCTCACTTCGTGTCACTTGAAGATCAAACCAGCCATTGGCTGGGATGAGGTCAACAGACCGCTCGTCCACGCGAATAATGCTGCCCGTGGTCGGATCATGGCCTGCCAGAACAATCGCTGCGTCGCCGAAGTTGAGCACCGCAGCAGTCTTCTCCTCAAAGCGAATCCTTGCGCGAAGCGTGCAGGTCGACGGCGCACCAGGGCTCAACTGCACAAGGCCACCCCCACTAAGCACCATGGAATCTTCTCCAACCATGCCGCCCAAGTCACCGCTGAACTCAAATTGACCTGCGAGTAGATTTTCGCCGCCCTTAGGCACGCCGGCTCGGTCTGGCTGCAACCGCACGTCAGCAATTCCACCCGGACCAGGTGCAGCGTGGAATCGCAACCAGTTGTCCGCTCCACCTTCTGGCAACGACACATCGGTCATGATGACCATGTCGTCCAGAGAGACTCGTTGGAGTTGATTCTTTCGCACGACATACTCAATTCGATGCCACTGCCCAGGCCCTCGCCATATATCGCGATCGGAAGTGGCGATCTGCACGCCATTGTTGTCGTGCACTTCTATGCTTCCGTGATTCTCGAGATCCCGCACAACCAAAGTGGCATCACCTGGCAATCCAATCGCCATTACGCCAAGACTTGGCAACATGACAGCAACCGCTACCACGCCATCAGGGGCAGCGGCGCGGAGTGCGAGGTCAGTCGTCGCCTGGTCATTCACCAAAGCGTCGGAACCACTCTCGTGCACAAATCTACGGCGATCGGCGAGATCAAGCTTTGCCTTGGAGAGCCGCCAATCGCCATCCCACATATCAGTCGCATCGCCCCACGTGAGCCGAAGCCAACCGGATTCATCTTCCACTGAGCTTTCGGCACTTGGCGGCTCCACTTCCTTGGCAACCTGCCCAGATGGCCCACCTGGCAAACGGTTTATGGTGTACGCCACTTCTTCGTGTACAAGTGGAAGACCACCTTGGCCCATCACACCGGTGAGACGAAGACGAGCGACCCGACCGGCACGGAGCATCGGGATCGACACATGCAGCGTGCGGCGATCAGCCGAGAGCCTTGTTTCACTTACCTGCATTACACTCTTTCGCTGTTCGGGCGAACCATACTTCCACCACCAGTTGTAGTCGTAGGTGTCGACGTGCACCTGCGAAGGCAATACCTCGCCCTCGATCGGGTGCGTCATCTCTATGTCAAAGCCGCCGGGAACTAGCCGCACGTGCTTCATCTCCATCGGCACTTCGCCAGTAAAGCGAATCCTGCGTACACCATGGCCTGGCGTCAGTCCGCCCCAACCACGATTCGTGAGTCCACAGATCAACGAGCCATCCGGCGCAAACGCAACTCGCGCCACTGATCCAACACGATCGATAAAGGGCCATACGGCGCCTTGCGAAACGCCATCGATGTCCTCGATCTCAGCACGAAGTATGCGGCCTGTTGTCAACTCAGACACAAAGAGCTGATCTGCAAACGGCCCAAAGGCGCCGCCGGTTGTGTCAGCCACGATGTTGCCAGTCGATCGTGACCAGTCATAAGGAATCCAAATTGCCGCCGGAACGCGATCAACATCAGGGGGCACTTTGTCATCAGGCACACGATTGCTCGCGCGGTACGCATCAGTCCAACGCAAGCTCGCGGGATGCCCATGAAAACCATCTTTCTGCACAACGAAGATCGGAGAGGATGGCATCCAATCTCCTTGGTTGTCTGTTGCAAGAAGGCGACCCGTCGCATCAAAGCCCAGCCCGCACGGGCTTCGGAATCCGTGCGCCCATGGCTTCAAGTTGCCCGATGGAGACACCTGCATGATCGATCCGCGATTCGGCACAACCGCCTTTCCATGCCACCAATCTGGCTGCATAAAGCCGAGATTGAAGGACACATAGCGATTGCCCGCAGCATCGCGAGGGAGCCCGAAGGCAAACTCGTGATAGTTATCAGATAGACCCCAGTCGTCGGCAATAACTTCGATGTCGTCTACGCGTCGGTCACCATCAGTATCACGCAGCAACGACAGTTCGCCACGCTGCAGCACCATCAAGTCATCGCCAGCAGTGTCGAGCCCAAGTCCTTCGTATAAACCATCGGCAAAGATGGTCCAAGTTGCGTCGGACGGGTTATTGTCAAGCGCTCCATCTATCAGCCATACACGCCCCCGCCGAGTACTTACTGCAATGGCTCCATCTTGCGGAAAGGCGATCCCGCCGACTTCTACCACTTCGCCTAGTGGAGCGGGCACTGCCTCGACCACCCAGCCCGAAGGATTGGCGATCGCAATACAAGCAGTTGCCCACATCATGTGGCACCTCCGATTGGAATTCCTTCCCCAGCTGCACTGCTCATGTCAGCTGCTGGTAACACAATAATCTCAACCGTCCCTGATGCTGGAAGCCGAAGTGTCTGATCGCCGTAACTGGCCATTCCCTTTGCACCAACGAGATCTTCTCCGTCCCGCCACCACTGCCATGGACCAGATTGCCCGAGATAGGCCAATGCACCCTGCGATGGCAAAGCCATATCGATTTCGGATGCATCACCCTCTATTTCAAGTGTCCGGCGATACCCCGTCTGCGTAGCGTGCGTAATAGCATCGCCAGACTCACGAATCGTTGCACCCGGTAGTTTCATCGACAGCGATGCAGCGCCACCTGATGTGGAAGTGCCGAGGAACTGTGCTGGAATTGCGACACCGTTCTGTGTAAAAACAGGATTGGGCATTACCCAATGAATCAATCGTCCTGTAGGTGAAAGAGGCGTACCGCCCCTGCCTTCCCAGTCTGTGCGTTTGACGAATCCACCTTGTCGTGCCGCCCTAAACTGAACATCCCGGACTCCATAGGACAGGGTCAAGCCATCCGTCCCGCCAAGCATCACACCGCGTGGTTCATTCTCTTCCCACGCACCTCGCGCCGAAAGCATGCCGCGAACAACCAGCGGGCGATCTGCAACAATCAACTGAGCATCTCCACTTGCTGCTGGAACTGGCGGAGCCATGGCAATGACATACTTGACAACAGCCGCTGTCTGCTGAGCATTCAGCACTCTGCCGAACCCCGGCATCGGTGTTCCTGCAATACCATGCTGCACAACCCGGCGAACAGCCTCGGGTGTATTACCAAATGAAAAACCCCCGGCAAGAAATGATCGTGCCGGGCGATCAAGTTTTTCGGTGCCAGCTCCGTCTCCGGACGCCCCGTGGCAGCGTGCACAGTTGGCCATATAAACTGTCCGCCCCGAAACCGGCGTATGCGGTGCGGAGCGGATGAAGGTTTGAGTTTGGATGGCCGCAGACGTCTGCGGCGGTGGCGGTGGATCGGGTATCAACACCCAGCATCCCCATAAGATCAACACCGAAGCCACCGGGGCCACGATAAAGAGACACACGAAGTTGATCACGATGGACTTCACAGTCATGGTGTGTTGATCTGACATAGAAAGGGAGGATAGCGACGTTTCGACCCACTGTTCACACCTTGACCTGCGAAAAGTTGCATTCCAACCACGATAGAGCCACTTTTAGATCATGAGTGGATTTCTCTCGAACTTCACCAATATCAAATCGTACGGTTCGGTTGCGGGCGCACTGTGCAAGGCCATACAGCCCCTGGAATGTGGCCTCCTTTGATAGACGTTAAGCCCTTAAGGAGTAGCCCTTGCGACACACCAATTTGACATGCGGCTTGTTCTCAATGCTCCTCCTGCTTCCTCAAGCTTTGAGCGTTGCCGATATTGCCACAGAATCCATCGGACAAGGCTCATATTCGAGCGGCATCCCGGCCGGGCAACTTGGCCCGTCTGACACCAATGGCAACCCCGTTTCTCCACGGGTGACATCGGACTTCGGTGGACCGCCTCCAACAAACACATGGTGGTCATCTCTCATTTGGGAACGGTACTCCGGCAACTCCTACGGCCAACCCATTCATGCCCACCCTCTCTCGATGCAGGCCGCAACTGAGGGGTTGCACCTTGGACACACCACATTCGTCGGAAGCTGGGATCGCGGATATGAATACTCATTCGCAGGCGCTGCAGCGGCACTCACACTTGGTGTGGACGGGCTCTCGGCGCCAGAAGTACAAGTTGCAGACTCCAGCGACTGGACTGTCGTGGCATCTTGGGATGACGGGGCACAGTCCATGAAGGCCACAATCGGGCGCGGACTCCCGATAGTGCTCGCAGAGTGCCAGGGCGGCGATCCGATTGTGCACTCGTCTGGCACATCGATTCACAGCCAATCTGATCGCACCATTGTGCTTGAGCGGAACGGGCAGTTCTGGGGGCTCTTTGCACCAAGCGGACGCACATGGACTCAAGAGGGAGACACCTGGCGATGCGCAGGCGCGACCACTGTTTCGGTGGGCATCCTTCCCAATGGCGAAACCAGCACAATCTCAATGTTTGAGTCGAGCGCGCTACTTGCAGTTCGGGACACGAAGGTCACGTGGAACTGGGAACCAGCAACACGAACTGTTCGCGCAACCTATTCATTCATTACCGAATCGCTCGGCGCCACATCAACCGATGTGTTGTGCTGCCTCTACCGACACCAATGGATCAATGCCAACGCGCCGTATACCGGCGACACGTACCCCTCGTCAAAAGGTACGCTCAAACTCGCCTCAACAGCGAGCTTTGATGTGAACTTCCCCGTCCCCGCTGCGCTTCCTCAACTTCCGATGGTCGACTCCATCGACCCTTCCATCGCAAATGCATACCTCTCCGAATCTGTAGCCCAAGGTGCCGCAAGCTATCTATCGGACACCTACTGGGGCGGCAAGTCGCTTGGACGCACAGCGCAGCTCATCATGCTTGCTCACGCCGCTGGAGACACCAACACGCGTGACACATTGGTTGCCGAACTCAAGTCAGCCCTTGAAGAGTGGTTTATCGCAGATGGCACCGCGACGTTCGCCTATGACAACACATGGGGCACGTTAATTGGCTATCCCGCTTCATACGGATCTGACCAAGAACTCAATGACCATCACTTCCACTACGCCTATTTCGTCTGGGCTGCTGCAATCGTCGCCCGATTCGATGCTGATTGGGCCGCCGAAACAGCATGGGGTGGCATGGTCGACCTGCTTATTCGAGACGCTGCTAACTACGATCGAACAGACCACCGATTTTGCTTTCTGCGGAACTTTGAACCCTATGTTGGGCACTCCTATGCTGCCGGCCATGCTGGATTCGCAGCAGGCAATAACCAAGAGTCATCATCAGAGGCCATCAATTTTGCAACTGGCTGCTTGATGTGGGGCGAAACAACGGGCAATACTGAAATCCGTGATCTTGGCCTATTCTTACTCGCCACTGAATCAGCAGCCATCGAGCAGTACTGGTTTGACGTTGACGAACAAGTCTTCCCGCCAGAGTTTCCCCGCGACCTTGCCGGCATCGTCTGGGATGCCGGCGCCAGCTACAGCACGTGGTGGACCGCTAATGCCGAAGAAATTCACGGGATAAATATGCTTCCTGTCACCGGAGGGTCGCTCTATCTCGGTCGACGCGCCGATGCGGTTGCTCGTTTGTGGCAATACTTCTTGGTCGAAAACGGTGGAGAACCAACAGTATGGCAAGACATATTGTGGAGTTACCAAGCACTCGCGGACCCCGCATCCGCGCTGAACAGCTTCCTAAGCACGACCTACACGCCAGAAGCTGGCGACTCAAAGGCGAAAACGTATTGGTGGCTCGCTGCGCTGAGCGGACTTGGTCACGTTGACGACACCGTCGCCGGCGATGCGCCGCTCTCCGCCGTCTTTCTAAATGGCGATACCCGCACCTACGTCGCCCATAATATGAATAGCATCGACGAAGAAGTGGCATTCACAAACGGATTTCGCATGTGCGTCCCAGCGGGATCGACATCGACAGCAACCGACCTCGCCACTGCATGCGCACTTTCTGGAGATTTCGACAACAACGGCGCAATCGATGTTTCAGACCTACTGATCTTCCTGCAATCCTGGGGGTTGTGTGAATCCGAGAACTGCCCCACCGACATGAATAGCGACGGGTCGACCAATGTCTACGATCTTCAACAGTTCCTCAGCAATTGGTAGGAGGCTACTTCGCTCGATCGCGTGATGCGTATCCCGATACCAGTGGTGATTGGAATGCTTGACGCTCTGAGCCGCCAATCAACTCCCAACTGCGAAGTTGTGCGTCCTACGCGCTAAAGCTGCTTCCGCAGCCGCAACTGCTTGTTGCGTTGGGATTGTTGAAGACAAAACCTCGGCCCATGATCTCGTCCTTGAAGTCGATCTCGGTGCCGTTGATGTAGAGCAAGCTCTTTGGATCGCAAATGACGTTGAGTTTGAAGGCTGAAGGGTCACCGCCATCAGGACCTTCGAGCGTGTAGTCAAACTCCCAGGCCTCGTCAGAATCGCGCACAGTCTCGGTTAAGTCGAGCAAATATGAGAATCCGGAGCACCCGCCGCCCTTGACACCCACACGCAGGTGAATGGCCTCTGAGTTGAGGTCCTGCTGTCGAACAATATTGGCGATTTCTCGTGCAGCGGTCTCTGTAATAATGACTGACATGTGATTGGACTCCTGATTGGCGCTCTAATACTTCCGGAAAGAGCTATTATAGTCAATTATAGTCAATTCGCCACGCACAGGAAATCGTTCTTGCATTTGCGTGTCATTTACACCTCTTTTACTGACCCAACACCTATGTCAAACGATTCCAATACCACACTCGATCAATGGGCCGAGCAATCGGACTATAAATGGGGATTTGTCACCGACATCGACGCCGACACGCTGCCTCCTGGGCTGAATGAAGACGTCATCCGCATCATCTCACGCCGCAAGGAAGAGCCTGAGTGGCTGCTGAAGTGGCGCCTCGGGGCCTTCGAGAAATGGAAGCTCATGACTGAGCCCGAGTGGGCCCACTGGCCCGACCATGACTGGCGACCACTCGACTACCAAGCCATCTCGTACTACTCCGCTCCACTGCGAGACGAAGACCGCCCCCAGAGCCTCGATGAGGTTGACCCCAAACTTCTTGAGACGTACGAAAAACTTGGAATACCACTCGCAGAAAGAGCTGCGCTCGCAGGGGTCGCCGTCGACGCTGTCTTTGACAGCGTATCTGTAGCGACGACTTTTCGAGACAAGCTTGCAGAGTCAGGCGTCATCTTTTGCTCGTTCTCTGAGGCTGTCAAAGACTACCCAGAACTGGTCAAGAAGTATCTTGGCAAGGTTGTATCCCGCACGGACAACTTCTTTGCAGCGCTCAATGCCGCTGTCTTCACAGACGGGTCGTTCGTGTACATACCCAAGGGCGTGCGGTGCCCCATGGAACTCAGCACCTACTTCCGTATTAACCAGATGAATACCGGCCAGTTTGAACGAACGCTCATTGTGGCCGATGAAGGCGCCTATGTGTCGTACCTCGAGGGCTGCACGGCGCCCCAACGAGACGAAAATCAGCTCCATGCAGCAGTTGTTGAACTTGTTGCCCTGGAAGATGCAGAGATCAAATACTCGACCATCCAAAACTGGTACCCAGGCGACGAGAACGGCGTCGGTGGCATTTACAACTTTGTCACGAAACGCGGCCTGTGTGCTGGTGATCGCAGCCACATCTCGTGGACACAGGTCGAAACCGGCTCAGCCATCACCTGGAAGTACCCTTCATGCATCCTCAAGGGCGATGACAGCATTGGCGAGTTCTACTCTGTAGCACTTACCAATAACTACCAACAGGCTGACACCGGCACCAAGATGATCCACGTGGGCAAACGCACTCGAAGCAATATTGTCTCCAAGGGCATCAGCGCAGGGAAGGGTCACAACACATACCGCGGCCTGGTGAAGATCCTGCCCGGGGCAACCGAAGCTCGCAATTACACGCAATGCGACTCCATGTTGATGGGGACAGACTGCGGCGCACATACATTCCCGGTTATCGAAGTTGAGAACCCGACAGCTCAAGTGGAGCACGAGGCCTCAACAACAAAGATCGGCGAAGACCAAATCTTCTATTGCAACCAACGTGGCATCTCGTCTGAAGACGCGGTGTCCATGATCGTCAACGGATTCTGCCGCGAAGTATTCGCGGAACTTCCTATGGAATTCGCTGTCGAAGCCAAAGCCCTACTTGCCGTAAGCCTTGAAAACAGCGTCGGCTGAGAAAGACCACTCATGAGTCTGCTTGAAATAAAGAATCTACACGCGTCGATTGAGGGCATTGAAATCCTTAAGGGACTCAATCTGACCATTGAACCTGGCCAGGTCCACTCCATCATGGGACCAAATGGATCAGGCAAGAGCACGCTCGCCCGCATCATTGCTGGCGAGGATGTCTACAGCGTCACCAAGGGCAGCATTTTGCTCAATGGTAAAAGTCTGCTCGACATGGATCCGGAGGAACGGGCACAGGAAGGGATCTTTCTTGCCTTCCAATACCCCGTCGAAATTCCCGGCGTAAGCACCAAGTACTTCCTTCGCACCGCGGTCAACTCCATTCGAGCTCACCGCGGACTCGATGAACTCGATGCCTATGGCTTCTTGAAACTGGTCAAAGAAAAGGCGGCATGGGTTGAACTTGATCCAGCACTTCTTGACCGACCAGTCAATGAAGGCTTCTCCGGCGGCGAAAAGAAACGCGCTGAAATCTTCCAAATGGCCATGCTTGAGCCAACCATGTGCATCCTCGACGAAACCGATTCTGGACTCGATATTGACGCGCTCCGCATTGTGGCAGCAGGCGTCAATCAACAGCGAAGCCCAGAGCGTGGATTCCTCGTTATCACCCATTACCAACGACTGCTTGGATACATCGTGCCCGATGTCGTACACGTGCTTCTTGATGGCCGCATCGTGAGGACAGGTGGCAAAGAACTCGCCCTTGAACTCGAAGAGAAAGGCTATGGTTGGATCGAAAAAGAGGTCGCCGTAGGCGCCTGACTATGTGCACACAGACAATTGACAATGCGTTCCCTCTTTGCGATGCCATCGAAGCGTTGGCTTTGCAATCCATGAGCGAGCAGCGCCACGCCGCATGCAAACGATTACATGAACTGGGATGGCCTACCAAGCGGAACGAAGCGTTCCGCTACTGCACTCTCAAAGAGCTCGCAGAGACAAAATGGAAAATTGGCCCCGTCACAACCGCTGACCAAACCGCCTTAAATGGACTCGCCATTGATGGCACTGACGTCCGGCTTGTTTTTGTCAATGGACGATTCGACGCGACCGCAAGTTCACCATTACCAGATGGCGTACGCCTTCTCGGCCCCATGCTCAATGAAACTGAAATTGACCGGGTTGCCAACTTTACAGACGACACTTTCGCGCAGCTCGCAACAGCCACCACCGAAGATGGCGTGCTAGTTGAAGTGGCCGACAACCAGGCTATCTCCGAGCCGATTCACATTGTGCATCTCTCGGCCCCAGAAAGCGACCCCAGCACAAGCACACTGCGTGTGATCATTCGCCTCGGCGAGAATGCACGTGCGTGTGTACTTGAAACATGGGCCGGCAACGGACCGTGCCTGGTAACACCAATGACCGAAGTTGAACTCGCAGAGGGTGCCCACTGCAACCATGCCCGACTTGTTGAACACGGCGATGACGTGTGGCACATGGGTGCCATTGCATCCAAACAAGCTGCTCGCAGCACATTCGAATCTGTCGTACTCACCATCGGCGGAAAAACGATTCGCACACTTGCCCACGCTTCGCTCGACGGCGAAGGCGCCCATGCTGCGATGCGCGGGTTCGGCATCGGCGATGACCACCGGCATATTGACAGTCGATTGCGGGTTGCCCACATGGCGCCCAACTGCACGAGCCGCGAGATTTTCAAGCATCTCCTGCCCGACCACAGCACAGCTGCCTTTACGGCTCGCATCTATGTCAACGAAGGCGCCCATGGAACGGACGCGGTACAGACCAGCCGCAACTTACTCTTGAGTGATACTGCCAAGGCCTGGAGCTGCCCGCAACTCGAAATCTATGCCGACGACGTCAAGTGTACGCATGGAGCAACGACCGGCGAAATCGATCCGGGTGGCCTGTTCTACTTGCGAGCCCGTGGTGTGCCTGAAGACACCGCCCGCGCCTTGCTCGCCTGGGCCTTCGCCTCCGAAGTAATCAACGAAGTCCCCGTGCCATCACTTCGCACACACCTTGCACGCCGCATACTTGCGCAGCTTCCAGGCGCCGAGAAACTCGACGAGGGCGTCGTGTCGTTGTGACCACGCAACCCACAACGAACTGCCCCGACATATTCGCCATTCGAAGTGACATCCCTGCGCTCGCTCGCGAAGTGCACGGGAAGCCTCTGGTATACCTCGACGCGGCGGCCACCACACCGCGGCCGCAGCACGTCATTGATGCCATCAATCACTATGAGACGCACTTCCCAGCGAATGTCCACCGTGGTGTCCATGAATTCTCGGGCGAAGCCACAGCCGCGTATGAAGGTGCTCGGCGGAGCATTGCCAATTTCCTCGGCGCTGATGCGCACCAGCTTGTCTTTACCCGTGGCACAACCGAATCGATCAATCTAGTCGCCAATGCCTGGGGATCAACCCTTTCTCCGGGTGATGAGATATTGATTTCGGCGCTCGAACACCACGCCAATATCGTGCCATGGCAACTCGCGTGTGAACGAACCGGCGCTGAGCTTCGTGTCGTTGATGTTGATGGTGATGCGAATCTCCACATCGAATCCGTTGAAGAGGCCTTCACCGAACGTACAAGGCTCGTCGCCATGACCGCCGTCTCTAACGCAATCGGAACCGTCACGCCGATCGCAGCTATTTGCGCAGCTGCTCGATCGCGAGGGATTACGACGCTGGTCGATGCCGCCCAAGCAGTGCCACATATGCACGTTGACTTTGGCGAACTTGGCTGCGACTTCATGGCATGGAGTGGCCACAAGATGTACGGCCCCACCGGAATCGGAGGGCTGATCGCTCAGCCCGCCATCCTGGAGGCTATTCCGCCGTGGCAGGGCGGTGGGGACATGATTCGGACAGTGTCGTTCGAGTCCTGCACCTGGAACGACATCCCATGGAAGTTTGAAGCAGGCACACCAAATATTGGTGGCACCATTGGCCTCGGAGCCGCGGTCGAGTGGCTCACGCAAATCGGCATGGGCGCCATCGCCGACTATGAACAAAAACTCCTTCATGATGCAGTCAAGCGGCTGAGGTCCATTGATCGCGTCGAAATCGTTGGCACACCGGCATCACGTGCCGGGGCCATCTCCTTCGTCGTTGATGGCATGCACCCAGCAGATGTGGGTGCCATGCTTGATCGTCATGGGATAGCCGTTCGCGCTGGCCACCACTGCGCTCAACCGATCTTGGAACGGTTCGGCTTAAATTCAACGGTGCGAATCGCACCCGCGATATACAACACGGCGGGTGAACTCAACACATTCGAGTCATCGCTTCGGAGAATCATTGATGTCTTCGGATAGTTCTTTGCGAGATTGCGTTGTGGAGGCCATTCGCACGGTGCGTGACCCCGAGATTCCAGTCAACCTGTATGAACTCGGTCTCATCTATAACATCCGCATAGATGCGAAGCAGTGTGTACACATTGACATGACGCTCACCACGCCCAACTGTCCTGTTGCTGAACTACTTCCACAACAAGTTGAAGCTGCCGTCGCCGCAGTCGAAGGGGTCAGCGGCGTGCAGGTCGACATTGTGTGGGAGCCAGAATGGACGCCCGACATGATGAGTGAAGCCGCGAAGCTCGACCTCGACTTTACTGGGAAGTTCGACCCGCGAAATTTCCACAAGCCTCAGCAGACGAATCTCACAATCGGGCGAAAGCCAAGGCGGGATGGACAATAGAATTCTGGCCTCACATACGCATCTAGCAATGCGTTGAGCTGTAATTCGCTCATACGGGCGACCGTGTCCACGTCGATAGTCGATCGAGGCTCGCCCCATCTCATCACCGGCACATCCCCCAGTTATTCAAGACATTGAGAAGATCGGTGTGATTGACACGACGATCAGTATTGGTGTCACCAATACAGTGTGCAGGGCACGTACTCGGGGCACATGGAATGGTCTCGTGCCATCGGCCGTTGGCAGCGTCGCACGCTTCGAATGTGGTCTCTACGCACACGCTACCGAGACAACAGGCGCCACCAGGTGATTCGCAATCAGTGCGAATGCTCACTACGGGCGCATCAGCCCACTGCACGCCAT
>JABJQE010000075.1 GCA_018663565.1 Phycisphaerae bacterium | reverse complement strand
CCGTGATCGGCGACTATGGTTGCAGCAGCAATTGCTCGGCCGATGTGAATGGTGACGGAGTCGTTGATACCAATGACCTTCTCATCGTGATCGGAGCCTGGGGAGGTTGTCCCTGATCGACCTGAGTTCAAACTGAGTTCAACTTCGCAGCCCCTTCTTCCTTCATGGGAGAAGGGGCTGTTTGTTTTGCATCGCTTCGCCGCGGGGGAGTCGGCAGTCGATGCAGCTCGCGACGGAAAGTGTTGGAAGTAGGAGCCGGATGGTGCGTGAGTTTGCCTGAAGGCGAGCCACAAAGGGCATCAGCGGGGTCGAAGACTCCACCAACGTCGCGCGTGCCTTGCCTATGAGTAGGGGGCGAAATGTTGTTGTGCTAGAGTGGTGATCATGATGAGCCCAATATTATTGTCCGTTATCGCGCTTTGCATGCACGATGGTGCCGCCAAGGTTGACCCGTCGCTCAAGCAGCACTGGATATTTCATCCTGCTCATCATGACGGTGCCATGGTTGCGGAGGTGGGTGGACGTTTGAAGGGCTCACTCGGCCAAGGAGTTGACGTTGTGAGCGGGTCGCACGGAGCGTGCCTTGTCTTTGATGGTTCTGGCATCGTGGCCATTGAAGGTGGGCAAGACGATCAACGCGAGCATGTGCCCCTTGGTGAGATGACCGTGTCGGCTTGGGTCAGTGTGCACTCCCCGCAGGAGTGGGGTGGGCTGGTCGGATTGATTCAGGACAATGGATCAGCCGAGGAAGGGTGGCTCCTTGGATACCGCGAAGATCACTTCTACTTTGGACTCGCTGGAGTAGAGACCGACGACGCGGATGGCCTGCTGACCTATCTCTCAGCCCCAGAGGCCTTTGTGCTGGATCGGTGGTATCACGTGGCAGGGGTCTATGACGGCCACCGTATGAGTCTCTGGATGGATGGTGTTTGCGTTGCAGAATCGACTGAGCAGTCTGGCGATATCCGGTACCCAGCACGCGGCTCATTGGTAATTGGTGGTTATGTCGATGACAACGAGTTCAATCCCCACCAGGGCTCACTACAGCACATTCGCCTCTACGATCGAGCAGTCCCTCCGAGCGATATGGGTGACCTCGTGGATGCGTATCCAAGCATGCGGAATCAGCCCGTTCCGCAGTCGCCACTTCGCATTCTGGTTGGGCCCTATTTGCAAGCGACTGCGTCCAAGGCGGTCACGTTGATGTGGGAGACCACTCGTCCGACATCGGGGGTCATCGAATATGGACAAACATCTGAACTCGGGAGTACGGTCGAGTCCAAGCAGGCATCCTTGATGCACGAAATAATCGTTAGCGGCCTGCAGCCAGAGACCAACTACTTCTACCGGGTACGCAGCAGTGACGACACCGAGGCGGTTCAAAGCGAGATACTGACCTTTCAAACAATGATTCGACCAACCACGCCAGTGGGCTTCGTCGTGGTTGGCGACACGCAGAACAACCCTGCGGTGACCACCATGATGTCAACGTTCGCCTGGTCGCATCGGCCGCACTTCATTATGCACTGTGGCGATCTTGTTGGGACCGGCACAGTTAAGCGTGAGTGGGTTCACGAGTTCTTTGGCTCGACGGGCGATCTGCTCGGCCGCTTCCCCATCTATCCCACGCTTGGAAATCATGAGCGGGATGCCCAGTTGTACTACGACTATTTCTCGCTGCCTGGCGAGGAGTACTTCTACGATTATCGTTGGGGCAATGTGCACATCTTCGTGCTTGACACGAACAAAGACGTATCGCCCGCATCTGATCAGTACCAGTGGTTCGTCAAGGCTGTTGCTGAGTCGGATGCCCCGTGGAAGGTGGTGCAGCATCATCAGCCAGCGTACACGTCAGACAGCAATGATTACGGTGACACGTGGAAGGGGCCCTCAAGTTGGGGTGATGTCCGCATTCAAGAGCACCTCGTGCCGCTCTACGAGCAGTTTGGTGTAGACGTGGTCTTCAACGGGCACATTCATGTCTATGAACGGACATGGCCGCTGAGAGCCGGGCAGGTCGACGAGGACAACGGAGTGACGTATGTGACGACTGGTGGTGGGGGTGGCCACATCGAAGACTTCGCGCCAACGCGAACCTGGTTCACCGCGCACAAATACCGTGGCCACCACTTCTGTATTGTCACAGCAAGTGACAAGACCTTTGAATTGCGGGCCTTCGATCAAGACGGCAAGATCATTGACTTTTTTCGGTTGGAGAAGTCGACCACTGCACAAGACTGAGTGGGGGGCGGGGGGCAGTGAGCAGGCCCCGGGGCTAGCTAGGCTCGACCCCTATAGAGCATGCGCAGACAACCGCCCCCGCAGCATGGCTACGAGGGCGGTTGAGTTAAGCAAGGTTGACGCCGGTTCAATCAGCAGGAGCTGCCGAAGTTTGCGACGATCATGAGGATGTCATTGACATCGCAGACGCCATCACCGTTGGCATCGCCTGAACCGTCCGTTGATCCGAATGCGCCGACGGACTCAAGCACATCATTGACGTCGACGACATTGTCACCATTTGCATCGCCGGGGCAGGGCTCGCCGGTGCCTGGGCAGTTGTCATCGAAGACGTTGCCTCCGCCATCTGTCCACGTCACCGCGACATTATTGGGCGAGTTGCTGCAGAACAAGTTGTTTGCAATGTACGGGTTACCCGACGAGAGCACGCAATAGTTTGACGTCGCGATGTTGTCGCGGATAATGCAGTTCGTAATGGTGGGATTGCCATTGATTTTCAAGGCTGAGCCAATCGAATTGTATCCGCCGCGGATGGTGAAGCCATCAACTAGGCTGTCTTCAGACCCAAGCATGGTGATTGCGGTTCCAAGGCCATCGGCGTCAATGATCGTGACTTCGGCGCCACCTGCTGACACAAGATCTGCTGATCGGCCACTGAAATCGAGTGGGCCGACATAAGTGCCCGGCATGACTGTGATCGTGCTGCCGGTGCCTACAGCGTCGATCGCTGCCTGGATTGACGCGTAGTCCTCGCCTGGGCCAACGGTGACATCTGCTGGGGGCAACTCGCCGTGTTCATGAATCGCCGAGTTGTAGACGTTTGCTGGGCCGCTGCTATTTGGAGTCTGGGCAATGCAGATATAGGTCACTTTTCCTGGTGTCGAGAGGCTCTCGCCAGAAAGCGTGAACGTGTGCTCCCATGTATGCGTTTGGCCAGCTGAGAGGCTGACATCAAAGTTCGCTGCTGCTTGCCGAACCGTATTGAACTGTACCTCTCCTGCTTCAGGCCAATTGGTTGCGTTGAAGCATTGAAGAAGCTGCACTCGAATGGTCTTGCCAGAGCCGCCAGCGTCAATGCTGATGTCGCCTGAGATCTTGTACTGCGATCCTGAGACTTCTTCACCTAGCAGTTCGATAGAGACATCGGTGGACAGCGAGAGGCACTGGTTGAGCCGTGACTCGAGCTGCGAGTAGTTGGCGCTGACCGAGCCGTATGATCCCGCCATTGAACTCCAGCCGTCTAGGTAAACCGTTGGGTATCCGCCGACGGAGTAGAACGACATGCGAGAGTTGCCCCATGATGTTGTGTAGGCATCGCCGCCATGAATCATCATTCCCATGATGTCATCAGGGCGATCGTTTTGCAGGCTGAAGAGAGCCGACGCGACAGAGGGGCAGTATGTGCACCAGGTTGCAGTAAACTCCTCAGCGACAACGAAGCGATCTGCAGCCGAAGCTGTAGATCCCATTGACATAGCAATGAGTAGTCCAGTCCCCACAAGTATTCTATTCCGTGCCATTCTCAGTACTCCCGCCTTCTGTGTTTAAATCGATTTAGATCGATGTTCCCCTGTCACCACATACACACCTATAACAGTGGCCAGGCGTGCCAAATGACTTGGCACGCCTGGTCACAATAGAGTTCGAAACTAAGTCGTGATCAAATTCAATACCATGGGTCCCAGGTCAGGGAGTCATCAAAGTCTTGGTTTGCTGGGGGCGCTACGCCACCGCCAAGGGCCTGTCGTGGATTGAAGTCCATGATGGCTAGTCCACCTTCGTTGTCGCCATTGTTGCCGTCGTAGAGCTGGGCACACAGGAAGGCGTCGTTCGACGTGCCGACTTGGCAGAAGCCGCCGCTCGGGCTTGGGGCACATTCGTAGCCGAAGAGACTATCGCGTACATACTCTTGCGCGTCGATGGCTCCGCTGTCGGCTTTCTTGGAGATGAGCCGTGGGATTGTTTCGGGCATGAAGTCATGTTCGTCACGAACAGCACCACCGTTGTAGCAGATCAAACCAACCCACTCATTGGCCTCGCCGTAGAAGCCATAGGCATCATTCTGCTCTTCCGTCAGGTCGTGATCGCCATCCATATTGCCGCGAAGAACGCCGCGGGTACCGACGACAGGGAAACTGTCAGTGCGGTTGGCTCGCTTGGTCCATTGCTCATCAAATCGGCCACCAAGAAGTGGCATGCTCATATACGAGGTATGTGATGCCCCGTCTCCGCCGAAGTCGACGGTGAAGTTGGTGTCCCAATGGACATCATCAAGGTCGCCGCCTGGGTTGGGCAGGTAATCTTCGTAGTTGTAACTGCTGTAGTTGTACACGCCAGGGGCAGGGTCGGAGGAAGAAACCAATTCCTTCGGCGAGAAGAGTCGGTTCATCAACGAAGCCGACATCACGGCAGCCTGATGGTTGAATCTCCATTCAGGGTTACCTGCGCCAGCGACTTCAGAGGATTGGCCACCGCCGACGAAGACAGGTGCTCGGTCAATGAATGCAGGGGTGGGAAAGTCACCACCATTGCTTGAAGAGTATCCGTCCCAGCCCATCCAGACTTGCCTGAGCAAGTTCTTGTCGGTCTGCATTCTGGCGTTCCGCTGAGCACTTGAGAGTGCTGGAAGCAGAATGCCCATCAAGATGGCGATAATGGTGATGACCACCAACAGTTCAACCAAGGT
>JABJQE010000074.1 GCA_018663565.1 Phycisphaerae bacterium | reverse complement strand
TTTAAAAAGTTTGGCATCGCTGCCAAGCGTGGACGACGACCAAAGAGCAGCAGCCCACGCCGTACCGGAAGTGTCGCCCCACCATACACCCGAATCGCCTCTTCAGGACTCGCTCCAAACGATGCCCGAATACGGTTCATTGAACTCACTGAGATCATGGATAAACTGAGCCCGCACGCGCGCGAAGCAGTAAAGAAAGATCTGCACGAGCTCGTGAATCGGCTTTGATGCCACTGAACAGGCTTGAATAGATCGTTGCTTCATGCAATCAACCTCGCTGTTCTGCACTCATCGATTCTTGACCCCAAGTTCTCGCAGTTGATCTCGAACAGAATGTCTTGCGTCCCGCAACAATTCTGTTTTCTGCATATCGTGCTTCTCTCGTTGCTCCCGCGCCTGACGCATGGACTCGGTTTCATCCGGGCCGCAGCCTGAAACCCCAGCGCTTGATACGACCACGACACCTAGACCAAGCACTCTCATCCAACTCTTCGACATGCGGATCATGAAACTGGCTCCGACTGTGAAGCCGGTGGATTTTGCCCACCGGGACCGATCGCCCCGGCATTGATCCACTCCACCAGAAGTTGGACTTGTTCACTACTCAGTGGCTTACCTTTGTCCGAGGGAGGCATGATGTCCTCGCTCTCGGGTGGCATCGTGATGAGTGTATGCATCCGACTCGCCGCTGCATCTCCTGGCACGACCACCCAGTCAACCGAGTCGCCTGCAAACATCTTCTCCCACGGCACGAGTTGAAGGCCATCTTTCTGTCGCTTGGGGCCGTGGCATTTTTGACAATGATCAACCAAAATTGACTCGACACTCGACCACTCGGCTACCTGCTTTGATTGTTGTGGAGCAACGTTGAGCGGACCAAAGATCCAGTTCTCACCCCAGACCATCTCACCCCCAAAGTGACCACAGATTGCCACCGTCACGGCGGCAAGCAGAGTGAGACCAACATGCGGGGCTGCCCAATCTCGGCCTTTCCACTGACGCATCAACAACGCGGCCGCCGCGAGCACCAAGAGGCTGATGGTGGCCACGCCCGTCCAACGATGCAACGAAACGAGAGCCCCCTCTTCTCCGGTGTAGTCAGCAAGCACCCAGCCAGCCCAGAGGGCCAGCCCACCCATAACAAGTCCGATCCACAGACATATCGCTGCGGTCGGAGATGGTTGATCTCGTCGTCCGATCGCGTACCGAGTGCCCTCAATACAGGCCGCGACCAGTATTAAGGCGAGCGGAAAGTGGATCAGCAGCGGATGAAAGCGACCAAAGACCTGCCAATACGCATCCATTGTCAGTAACAGCATCATTTGGCCATGTGCCCTCCCATATAGCCTTGAGGCAGCGAACGGGCACTCTAGCACGCCCATGAGCGGACCATGACGTGTCGGAGATACCCCTGAAACACCAAACTCGGTTCAATTAGTGTCTTCGCAGAACCGAAACTATCTGCTAGGTTGGTTCCGTGTGGGGCACGTCCCTGACTCGAGAGGAGAATCTCAACATGTTCACTTGGACAACTCGTGCTTGTGCGGCGGCCACGATACTGGCGGCCTCTGCAAGCTCGGTGCTTGCAGATACCGATTCATCAACTCTGGATTGGCCCGTAGGCAATCACGCTTGGATCGGCCTTAACGCCGGTGACCTCTTCAATGGAGTCAAAGAACACACTGTTGTCTTTGACGATATTGTTTCGGTCAATAACGCCGCGTGGGTGCGATTGCACTTCGGCAATACGAAGCTCGGTCGCGACTCGGTACTCCGAGTTACGAGCCTGCGTGATGGCCAGGTCCAAGACCTCGACTCCGCCACGCTCTCGATGTGGAAGAACTCAAGTGCATACTTCAATGGCAATTCGGTTCGCGTCGAACTCATTGCCGGTGGACTCTCCGCCAATACGTTGTCCATCGATACGGCGAGCTGGGAAATGGCTGACCCAAACCGCGTTGGCGGCTGCGGCATTTGCGGCGTTGATGATCGTGTGCCATCAAGTGACAATCGATTCGCTCGCCTCATGCCCACCGGCTGTAGCGCGACGATGCACAACGCTGATTCGTGCTTTGTCACGGCTGGCCACTGCTTGTCCTCGGGCGATGTACTCCATTTCAACGTGCCTGCTTCAAGCAACAATTGCAGCACGAACGCACCTCCAGTTGCTGATCAATTCCCGATTACGGGTCTTGACGGCGTCGATGGCGGCGTTGGCAACGACTATGGCGCCATCAAGGCAGGCACCAATAGCGAAGGCCAAACCCCCTATGAGCGGTACGGCGCCTTTGTCAACATCGGTTCGGTGCCCGGCTCGGGCAACCTGACTGTCAATGGCTACGGCATTGATGAAGAATGCGTCCGCAGCCAGGTACAGCAGTTCTGCGAAGGACCGCTCGAAAGCACCGACTCCGATACGCTCTACTACAACCTTGACGTAACGTTTGGTAACTCCGGTTCCTCAATCCTCTACAACGGCGAGATCGTCGGCGTGGTCACGCACTGCTCTGAAAGCTGCTTGAACTACGGTACCCGTATTGACAAGGCTGCATTTGTCTCGACGCGAGACAACGTCTGCGCCGGCGGCGGTGGTGGCGGCGGCTGTGCTGCTGATGAAATTGAAGACTGCAATGGCAACTGCTGCCCTGCCGATTGGGTTGCTGATGGCTACTGCGATGATGGCACCTATACATGGAATGGCGTTGCCATCTATCTCAACTGCGCAGAGTTCAATTGTGACGGTGGCGACTGCGTCTGTGATGGTGACCCAACCGGCGGCTGCTGCGTTGGTACGTCCTGCACAGTCGTGACCGAATCTGAATGTGGCGGTGAATACCTCGGCGACGGTTCGAGTTGTTCAGGCGACCCATGTGGTGGCAGCGATCCAACTGGTGGTTGCTGCATAGGCACATCCTGCTCGGTCGTGACCGAAGCAGACTGCGTCAATAGCCAAGGCACCTATCTTGGTGACAACAGCAACTGTGCTGGGAATCCATGTGGTGGTGGTGGCGGCACAGGCGACACCTGCGGCGATGCTGTTGCAGCCTCAGAAGGTGGCAACGCATTCGATACGACCGGAAACACGGATAGTGGTTTCGGCGAACCGGATGAAACTCAGTGCGAAGGCACGTTCCTTGACTGGATGGCCAGCCCTGACTTCTGGTTTGTCTGGACTCCAGGCAGCAATGGCACAGCTTCGTTCACCACCTGTGACACGGCTTCTTATGACACTTCGATGGTGCTCTACGAGGGCACTTCATGCTCGAATCTGAACCAGATTGCTTGTAGTGGCGATGCTGCTGGAGATGCAAGCTGTCAGGCCTATCACTCACAGATTGATGGCATCGCCGTCACTGCTGGGCAGTCCTATTACATCCGCCTCGGCGGCTGGCAGGCTGCAACGGGTGCTGGCACACTGACCATCAACTCTGATGTTGGTCAGCCTGAACAAGGCGCATGCTGCCTCGGGAGCATCTGCGAAGTCATGACCGAAGTGCTCTGCACCAGCTCAGATGGCATCTACCAGGGTGACAACACCAACTGCGAAGGCGTTTCATGTGGTCCTGAACTTGGCGCATGCTGCGTCGACACCAACTGCTATCAGTACTCGCTCGTTGAGTGCACACAGCAAGGTGGCGACTGGCACGGCGTTGGTACGCCATGCACACCAGAGCTCTGCGACGTGGGCGGCGACCCAACCGGTGCTTGCTGCGTCGGCACATCTTGCTCGGTCACGACCGAGGCAAACTGTGGCGGCGACTATCTCGGTAACGACACCGACTGCGTGGGCGATCCATGCGGCGGTGGCGGCGGCGACGATGTGTCCATCGCGTACAGCGTCTCAGGCATCGACCGGCTTTCGCTCGATCAGCCCCACTTCACCATTGACGTGTATGCTCAAATGCCTGCGGGCTGGCGACTTGACGCGGTGGCGGGCAACAGTGATCAGCAGAAGACCGTGGCCTGTTCCACATCCTTCTATCAGGACGGCTACGGCGGTCCTACATCGCTCGATGTGAACCCTGCGTTCTTCCCAACCGTCCCAGACCTCGAGTGGGACTCCCGTGTCACCGTCGGCGCCCTTGACTCAAGCGGCAATCCATTCCCGGAGAACGCTTTGAATCAGGTCGGCATCGACTGGAATGACTTCGAAGCGGGCGGCGACTTGTCCGTCGGCAACGGTGTTTGGTTCGTCCTCCCCACGGACGCACAAGGCGTCAGCCAGTCGTTCATCGCGGACGACTGTTCAGAGCAGAACGGCGTGCTTATTGCCCGTCTGACCGCGATGAACTATGACGCAGAAGTGCTTGTCGAAGCCCTCTTCCAGGGCCGAGACGGCGGTGACAATGTCTGGCAAGCCATGACAGGTGGATACATCACCTACTCCGGCGAGCTCGACTGCAACCTCAACGGTATTCCTGACGCGTGCGATATCGCCAATGGAACCAGCGAGGACTCCAACGGCAACGGCATCCCAGACGAGTGCGACAGCACCTGCTCGGGTGACGTCGATGGCGATGGCGACTCGGATGTCGATGACATCTTGGCCATCATCAACGGGTTCGGCGGTCAGTACAACGTCGACGACCTGCTCAACACCATCGCGGACTTTGGCTGCACAGGCTGATTCTCGCGACAACTCGTGTTCTACACCGCAGCCGCCGACCTTCGGGTCGGCGGCTGTTGTTGTGTGTGGCTTCGTCGTGAGATCAGGCGAGCAGGAAATGAATACAACGACGCCGGGCCCCACGCCGCGAGGGGATTTACCAACGATCTACGCTATGCCTATGTGCCCCGGAGTAGGGACTACCCCCGATTCACCGCGGCGAAGCCGCGCCTCGTATCTTCTCGACACACAAGCGATGGAACTCGCTGAGCGCATTGGTGAGCGATTCTGCGTCTGGATCCGCCGGGTCAACAGATCGCTTTGCAGCATCGAGCCGTCCGAGCCAGTGGATGGCCTCGCCCTTGCTCATTGCAGCAATATCAACCTTCATAAATGCCCCGAGGGTCTCAGCAGGTGACTCTTGCTTTTTCTTCTCGACGATTACTGGCCCCGGCGGTGGTTCAAATAGGCACGACGGAATATCCACATTGGCTTGCATCGCCTCAATCGTAATTGTGACGCTGCTCCGACCCACGCCAATGGACGTCGCGAAGGCCACCTTCACACCGCCAATCTCACGATAGTCAGACATGTACATCTCGGTCGGAAGTGCCGCGGAAGCACCAGCCCCCTGTTCAATCACTTTGACTTGCAGACCCGACGCCACATCAAAGAATCGGTGCTCTACCGCACCGCTCCCATCAGAAGGTATGCAGGCGATCTTCCATGCTGGCGAGCCATTCACGTCTTCAACACCTGCCATGGCCATTGATGTGAACATCGACGCCGCATCAACAAGTGGATTGAATGTGCGATCACGAAGCAACTTCTGCAAAGCCCCTCCACTGATTTTCTGCACCGTTCCGTCTGGTCGAACGCTCCACGCATCCTCGCCGCGGCGAATGGTCACCTGAGCGCCTGGGCCGCCTGCATCAACCGACATGCGAAAGCCGTCCCTCGTTTGAAACATCGCGAGTTGCCCACCAACATTCGCTCCCCTGATCACGATTGACCCAAGGCCGCGAATGCTTTGCAGTGACTCCCATGCCTCCCGGCCACCGGTCAACTCGATGTGTCGCTCGACAATAGCCTCTGCAGTCGGTTCTGCTGGAGGCTGTGCTTGAGCCGGCGTGGCGACCGGATGATCCTGCCCGCTCGCAGCCTGAGCACCAAAGAAGCCCACCCCAACAATCGTCAACGCCGCAACTGATGCTCGCATAGCCACTACCTCCAAGTGTCCCCAGAATCGGGGAACAGAAAGCCACGCAGCGGACTCGAACCGCTGACCTGAGCTTTACGAAAGCTCCGCCCGATTCCACAAACGCTACAGAAACTGTGGCTTACTAATCGCCGGCATCATACCCCGACGTAGACGATTCAAGTCGCGGC
>JABJQE010000073.1 GCA_018663565.1 Phycisphaerae bacterium | reverse complement strand
GGCTTCGTTCCAGCAACCATTTGCGGCCGATGTGCCAGCCTGCGATGATTTTGTGCAGGCCATTCACGACTTCAAGCCCACTGGAATCATTGGCGTCTCGACCGTGGCGGGTGCATTCAATGAGAAGGTCATTCGGGCGATGGCTGAGATCAATGAGCGGCCGTTGATTTTCCCGTACTCGAACCCCACTTCGCGCGCAGAATGCACTGCTGAGCAGGCGTACACCTGGACCGATGAACGCGTGCTCTTTGGCAGTGGAACGCCAATGCCACCGGTGCAGTTTCAAGGCAAGTCAATCAAGCCGTCCCAGGGGAATAACGTCTACATCTTCCCAGCCGTTGGCATGGCGATCTTCGCCACAGGTGCGACTCGTGTCCCCCAAGAGGCATTTTTGACGGCAGCCCAAGCCCTTGCCGAGCAAGTTCCAGACGAGTATCTCAAGCGAGGGCAATTGTATCCAAGCCGACGGCGCATTCGAGAGGTGTCCCTTCACGTGGCAGCCCAGGTGGCCCAGACGCTTGCTGAGCTTGGCCTCGCTCGCCACACCGCTTCCGATTGGGGCGAACGTATTGATGAGTTGGCCTACGTTCCGTCTTATGAAACGATGGGTGAGTGATACGGATGGAATAGGCGGCATAAGAGGGCTGCTTTTTCGGTGATTTCTCTCGCATCGCGGAATGTTGAGGGAACGCATCGCGGTTCATTCCGACGATGTGAGTATGCAACGTAGTTCATCCTATATCGTAATTATGCCTCTCGCAGTCCTCTCCTTCGAGTCCTTCTCCCCGGCAAGTTCTCCGCTCGGTTCGGCAGAAGGATTTACCGTATTTACCTTTGACCACTATCAGGGGAATAACACGGATTGCACTGGTCGCGTTGCGGTTGGTGGTTCTGCTCAGTTCAACAATCTCGGTATTGGTTCTGGGCTGAGCAACTCGGCAGGATCGCGGGACGATTTGATCGTGGGCGATGACCTAGTGTGGAACAACGGCCAGAACTTCAACGGCAACACGCAAGTAGGGGACGAAACACAATTCAATAGCGTTGGAACGCCAAACGGAACAGTCGATTCGGTTGTCTCCATTGATTTTGACGCTGCTGAAATTGAACTGATTGCTCTATCTGATGAACTTTCCGATGTGCCTATGAATGGCACAGTGACCACGCAATGGGGCCAGATCTACCTGGCCGGTACTGACGCCGATTCCAATGTGTTTCAGTTGGACACGACGGACTTTATCGCGTGCTATGGATTCCATGTCGAGGCGCCTGCAGGATCAACCGTGCTTGTGAACATTTCTGGATCAACCGTGATGATGAACTGGTTCCAGCCGTTCCTGACTGGCATTGCAGTTGATCATCTCTTCTTCAACTTCCCTGATTGCGTAGCGCTGCAAATGAACGGTATCGGCTGGAAGGGATCCATTTTGGCGCCCAACGCCACCATGCAATTCAATAACGGTCAGATCGATGGGGCGCTGATCGTCAGTGACCTACAAGGCAATGGCGAGTCCCATCACATGCCATTCGATGGTGATCTTCCAGTAGAAGGCGAGGAGGAATTCGTCGTCGGTTCATTCGATTGATTGTGCTCCCTCCAAAGTTGTTCGGCAGAGAGCGAAGGGGCTATAGGCCCCGAGGCGGGGATTGGCCTTCACTCTCCCGCGGCGGAGCTAGGCTGCTCACGACAAATTGCTTATGAGCATCATGAGGTCATTGGCTCCCGTGGCCGCTCTGCGGGGCACCAGAAGCGTCCATTCCTGTCATTTTTTGCTCGATATCTACATTGTGCTGGAAAAATCATGCCGCATTTAGCCAGGGGCTGCTTTACAGGACAAAAAGGTCCGAGTATAGTTCTTCTAGTTTGGGGCAACTTTTTGCGTGTTGCCCCAACTCAAAATGCCCCCTTCCTCCTGGCAGTCCCCAGGCACCTCACCGTGCACGGGGGCTGCCTCTTTGTTGGGGTGGGCCACAAAAGCCCACTCCAAATAGAGAGCGTGGCCGACAGCGGCCAATCGGCCTCCTGATCGCTCCCTCGCCAATCAACCTCAGGATCCCAATGCTCGACTGCTCTTTCCCCCACTCAAATTCTCACCCACCAGATCCACCCATCCGATCCGCCCGAGAAGGCTTCCCGCCAACCCAAATAGATCCAGCGTCCACCACAAACAACCCATCATCATTTCGATCACTCACGATGCCCTCCACAACAATGAACTTCAACGGTTCAAGTCCGCCCTGACCTTCTGCAGAAGTTTTGAGCACAGCACCATCTTTATCAACCAGCCGAATGGTGGCAAGCCCTGCAGTCAACGCGTCGTTGTCTTCGCAGCAGTAATCCCATGGAATTCTGCAATGGTCTTCTTCGCCCATGAGCTCACATGAAGTCAGGTCAGGGTCAGCAACTACAAAGACAGCCACTCCATCGATGAATGTTTTCCGCTTGCCGCCTACTCTCGCAAGAAATGTGACAGTGTCGCCGGTCTGGGCAGTGGTCTTGATGGACGCAAGATTTGCTGCGTTGGCGGGCCGTGTGGTCGTAAAGAGTTGAGGAGCGGTAGAGGGTGCCGCTTCGGCGGATACCGGCGTGGCTGGAGTTGCTCCAGGTGGAGTTTTTTCCTCGCACGCGACAAGTCCAGTGAGTGTGAGCGCCAGGGCGAATCGTAAGAACATCATGAGAACTCCTTTTGGATGAACAAGTGATAGATCATTCTGAGGCTCGAAGAGCCTCTGGTATAGCCCTTCGAAGGCACCGCGCTGCTGGGATACTCGCTCCGGCGACACCAAGCAGGAGACCGGCCACGAGGCCATCGGCCAGAACGCCCGCATCAACAGAGATGCCAAACACGCCCATTGAAAAACGAATAACAAAGCGATCAATAACAAGAATACCGATTCCGCACGCGAGGAGCGCGCCGAGCGACGAGGCCAAGATCGACTCTTGAATGAGGGACCACAGGATCGCTCGACGTGAGAACCCTAGTGTTTGGAGTGCGCCAATCTCTCGAACTCGGCTCGCAAAGGCTGCATACATCGTATTGAGACCGCCAGTGATCCCACCAATCGCAATCAACACAGCGGTTACGAGCACCATGAGTTGAACTGGACGATAGAAGGCAGCGAGATTCGCGTAGTAGTCTTGTTCGGAGATGGCGGTAAGTTCTAGATCGAGACGAGTGGCAGCAAAGGACTCCAGATCGGAGAGATCTGCGGTGTCTGTGCGAAGTACCACGCACGAGAGTGAGTCTCGCTGCGCAGTGATTTGGAGGTCCCCGAGAGCGGTCCACATTTCGCCCTCAATCACGCCGCCGGCAGCGGACATCGTGCCAACAACCGTAAATGGCGTGTCATCCAATTGAAAAATCTGGCCAATGATGGATTCAGGTGGATCAAACCCAAGTGAACGCGATGCGAGCTGCCCCGCAAGCAACTCGTTCCGCCCACTCTCAGTTGATCTGCCATGGGTCACACGAACATCTTCGTGAACCAAAAACGCCGCCGGTTGTACGCCACGCAGGACAGCAAGCCGTCCAGATGTATCAGTTTTGGTCACAAGAGGCATGGCAAGGTGTACTTCAGGTGACACCGCTTCTACGCCCGCCCGCGAGAGCAGCCCAGACACACTTGCAGCGACGATTCCAGCGGTT
>JABJQE010000072.1 GCA_018663565.1 Phycisphaerae bacterium | reverse complement strand
CTCGGCCTTGCCAACCACCCAGAAGTGGTTGATGCAGGTATTGAGGCGCTTAAAAAGTGGGGGGCCGGAACCGCTTCAGTACGTTTCATTTGCGGTACGTTCACAGCCCACGAACAACTTGAGAATCAGATTGCATCATTCCTTGGTGTAGAGGCTTCGTACACATTCGTCTCGTGCTGGACGGCCACTGAAGCGTTCTTCGCAACAGTCTGTGAACCGGGCGATGTCATTGTTAGCGATGCTCTCAATCATGCCTGCATCATTGATGCGATGCGGCTCACGACAGTCATCAAGAAGGGCGTGCATAAGGCTGTCTACAAGCATTCCGATATGGAGCATTGCCGCGAGGTCTTGGTCAAGGCTCGTGAAACGGCCGGTGACACTGGCGTCATATGGCTTGTCACTGACGGCGTCTTCTCAATGGAGGGCGACCTGGGCAATCTGCCGGGGCTGCGGAATCTATGCGATGAGTTTGGCGCACTATTGGTCGTGGATGATTCACACGGCACTGGTGTAATGGGCGAGACTGGCCGTGGCACGCACGAATATTGGGGTATGGATCCTTCTCAGATTGATGTTTTTACCGGCACGCTCGGCAAAGCACTTGGCGGTGGAGCAGGTGGATACCTTGCTGGCACCAAGACGGCCATAGAAATGATCGTGCAACGAGCGCGGCCGACTCTCTTTAGCAATGCGCTTCCCTGCACCGTGGCTGCATCAGCGGCCAAGGCGATCGAAGTTGTCGATCGCGAACCTGATCGAGTGGCCAAGCTTCGCAATAATGTTGAGAGGGCGCGGGCTGGCATCCGCGATGCAGGATTCGAAGTACTCGACTCGCCGACCGCAATATGCCCAATCATTGTGCATGACACGGCTAGGGCCATTGCCATGAGTAAGCGTCTACTCGAACTTGGTTCCTTTGCCATCGGGTTTGGATACCCAGTCGTACCGGAGGGAGAGGCCAGAATCCGAGTGCAAATCAGCGCGGCTCACGAGGACGAACACATCGACCGTCTCGTGAAGAATCTTGTGCAGCTCAAGTCTGAGTTTGTGGACTGCCCCAACGCCGCTTCGTAGTTATAGATCAGGCGAGCAGGAGATGAGGGCAGGTGCCTAGCAGGGGCCCCAAGCCGCAAGCAGCATCAATAGGTCGCTGGCGCCGACAAAGCCGTCGCCATTCAAGTCAATGGCTGCGTCGCTCTCGCTCCAAGCAGAAATCAAGGCTAGGACGTCGTTTGAGTCAACGGCGTCGCTACCGTCGAAGTCACCAGGGCAGTTGTTCGGGTTGGGGTCATACGAACCATTTGGAAGCACGGTGGCTTGGTGGTACTGCGGGTTGCTCAGAATCGCGACGGTTGCGCTTCCGTGCTGCTGCATAAGGGCGGCTGTGGGCAGTTCCCATTCGTCGGCGATATCTGGAATACGCCACGGATAGTCTTGCGCTCCGAGCATGGACGTGAGTGACCAGTAATGAAACTCGGCAATCTTGCATCCGTAGTCGCAGGTTGGGTCGGCGTAGTGATACCAGCCGCCTGAGATTACCGTGTCCATCGCATTGGCGAGCGACGTATTGTGCATATCACCAAATACAGATGGGTACACCTCGACGAGTCCGCCATACACCAGATGGAGAACCTCTTCGAGCGCCCAGTCAAACTCATTGTTTCCGGGATATCCAGGGTTCGTTTCAACCCCGAACAGTAACTGTGCGAGCACCGTGTCCCAAACTGATTCAGGAATGATGTCTTCGGCGCCGGAATTCTCAAATGCAGCTTCTGTTGGCCACATCACGACAGAGGCGTGTCGCGACTGGAAGTTCTCAAGGAGCGATGGATCGTCCACGATGCCATCTTCGTCATTGTCAAGGTACTGAGCAAGCACATTGGCCGCGTGCAGCATCTTTGAGTTTGAGGTTGAGGAAGATCCATAGATGTGTCCGCAGCCAAGCACCTCAACGTGCTTTGTGAACACCTGTGAAAACCCCTGCGGGGCATTGCCTGGGAGGGACCCCACACTGAAATAATCCGCTGATGCGGGAACAGTGAGCGTGGCAATGAGTAGTGCTGCGGAGTGAACGATCATGTGCACGACTCTACGTTTGGATCGCCGTTTTGTAAAGCAAGAAGCAGCTATGCGGCGGCATCCCCGGGTCTGAGATGAGACCGGGCGGCGGAATCAGCCTCAGCCTGGGGCCTCAGTCCTGCATTTCACAATCGCAGACGCCCGCGCCGCGTCAACCGGCTCTCGCCAGTCGCCATTGATCTTGATGGACGAGCCGACAATCGCGCCGTGTGCGGTGTCGAGGGTGCTGCGAACCGTGTCAGCGGTGACGCCACTGCCAACAAACACAGGGATGCTGCAGGCGTCGGCGGCGGCGGCTGCCTCGCCGAGATCAGTGGCGCGGCCTGTTGCGTCCCCAGTGACGATGACGCCGTCGGCACCCATGAACTCGGCTCCGTGGGACCAGTCTGCAATTGTCAGGTCGGCGGTCATCGCGTGGCTGCTGTGCTTTTTTCGGATGTCTGCGATGACCGCGATGTGTTCGGCGTCGATAGCTCGGCGATATCGCAGTAGCGGCCCGGCATCTGCTTCGTCCATCACGCCCTCATCAGCGACCGTTGCGAAACAGAATCCCTCTGCCCGAATGAACTGAGCATCAGCGGCCCGGGCCACTGCGATTGCAGCTTGGTTCGCGCCTGCAAGAATCTGGACGCCAAGGGGCAGGTCTACCGCCTTGCGTACTGCAGCGGTCACGGATGTCATGCCAGCGACAATTTCCGGTCCGACGTTTCGTAGCATGTACGGAGTGTCGTGCATGTTCTCGAGCATGATGGCGTCGAAACCTGCTTCAGCAAGGATGCACGCCTCTCGTACAGCCTGTTCGACGATGGCCACCGGATCATCGCCGTAGTTGGCCGTTCCAGGAAGCGCACCCACATGCACCATGCCAATCAGAACATCTCGCTCGCGATCAAAGATGTCGTAGAGGTCAATGCTCATCGCGCCTTCTTTCCTGTGCCAATCCACTGATCGAGCCAGGTGAGAATCTCGCCAAGGCGGTGAATACGCAGGTCTGTCGGGCCACAGCGGCTAAACCCATGGCTCGTCGATTGCGGATACCGCACGAATCGCGACGGGATGTTTTTGTACTGCAGCGCCGACCACACTTGCTCTGCTTGCTCGACATTGCACCGAAGGTCGCCTTCCGAGTGAATGACCAGTGTTGGCGTCTTCCACTTGTTGGCGAATCGAATAGGGCTGCAGGCCCAAAGCCCTTCAGGCTTGTCCCATGCATTGCCGGGAAAATAACTGCCTGGCTTCTCGGGGAAGTCGCTGTTGCCAGCCATGCTCACCATGTTCGACACACACCGATCGGTAATGGCGCACGCGAACTCATTGGTCTGTCCCATGGCCCAGTTGGTCATGAACCCGCCGTAGGAGCCCCCCATGATGGCCATGCGTTTGGTGTCGACTTCCGGTCGCGTACGCATCCAATCGATGACAGCTCGAATATCAACCCAGTCCGCTGTGCCCCATGTGCCGCGAATGGCATCGCAGTGATCGCGTCCGTAGCCTTTAGAGCCGCGCGGATTCGAGTACACGACGACCATGCCTTTCGAAGCCTGGCATTGGAACTCATGAAAGAAGGAGTAACCATACTGCGCGTGTGGTCCACCATGAATTTGCAGCACGGTTGGTTTGCGCCTGGGATTCTTTGAGCGTGGCGGAGTGAGCATCCAAACTTGCACCTTTGTGCCGTCTGGCGTCTTCACCCAGTGCGACTTTGGCTTGGCGATCAGACGCTGCCGTAAGAACGCGCCATTGAAATTCGTCAGACGCCGTGGCTTCTCTTCAGATGTTGGGTCCATCACATAGACCTCTGGCGGTGAGGTGGGCGTGTCAATCATCATCGGCAGTACATGGCCGTCTGAGGAGAGGTTGCCCGGGTCATGGATGGCTCGACCGGACGTGAGCGGTGTTGGCGGTCCGCCACGGCGGGCAAATCGATATACCTGCTGAGCACCTTCGGTGCCAATACGTACGTACATCGCCTTGCTGTCAGGGGACCAGCGAATCGATGCTTCAAATGACACGTCAGCGGTATCACCCAGCGTTGCGGCCATGAGGCAGAAGTCGGTCTTGGCAGAAAGGCTGCGGGCGGACCCTTTCCTCTTGGGGTCACAGATCCAGAGTTCAAGGTTTTCGGTCGAGTAGGTTCCGTCCGCACCTTCACGTCCGGAGTAGGCCAGCCACTTGCCGTCAGGTGACCAGGCAATCGTGTCCTTTGGTCCTATCGGGAGCCAATCGAGGTGCACATTCTTTCCAGTCTTGACCGTGATGAGCCGGATCTGTGTCTTTTCCCAGTTGTACTCAGCTCGCTTTCCGCACACGGTCGCAACGGCGATTGTGCGTGAGTCAGGCGACCAGTCCCACGAGAAGAAGCCGATGCCATCCTTATCCCAGATCGTTCGAGTCGTTCCGGTCGCGACATCTACAATCATGAGCACGTATCGGCGTTGCATGAAATACCCGTCGCCATCAAGTTTGTACCACGCTGAAGTAATGATCTTCGGCGGCGTACTTCCGCCCGCTTCCTCACGGACTTTCTTGGCGTCGGCCGTCCAGTCTTCATCGGCTATCCGCCATGTGAATGCAATCGACGCGCCGTCGGGCGACCACTTGAACCCGCCAATCGACCCCTCTGGGAGATCAGTCAGATTGCGTGATTCTCCGCCGTGCGCATCGATCAATCGTATTTGAGCCGCCCCTATTTGGCGTCCAGAGATAAATGCAATCGTCTGCCCATCGGGGGACCACCTGCCATGTCCGTCTTTGTCGCCGCTGGTCATCATGCGCGGCTGGCCACCCGCAACCGGGACAACCCAAAGATTGGTTGGCATGGTGTTCTTCGGACCCGCTTGCTTACGAGTGAACAGCACAGTGCTGCCATCTGGCGACACCTGGGGTTGGCTGGGCACGATGATGTGTTCAAGGTCCGTTGGGGTGATTCCGGTGGGGCGTGTAGCCATTGGGCATGGTTCCTCTCTGTGTGATGGAGCATGCTACATCGGGGCCGCTATCCTGCCGCGTATGACCAGCCCGCAGGATGGAACCGCCGCAGACCGTGACGTGCTCACTCGCCTTATGGCCATCGATAAGACCAGTGGGAGCCCGTGCAACCCGGCCCTCGATGTCGTGAGTGAATTGCTCACGGCCGCTGGCTGCGATGTTCACCGATTGCCGGGGGCAGGAGAGGGTCGCGACAACCTCATTGCCATAGCCGGGCCCGCGAGCGAGCCGGGTGGCCTGACACTCTCGGGGCATATCGATACGGTTCCGGTTGGCGAGGGGTGGAGCAGCGATCCCTTTACGCTTACCGAGCGTGATGAACGTTGGTATGGCCGCGGGAGTTGTGACATGACAGGCTTTGTGGCGATGGGGACGAACCTGTTGTGTGAAGCAGTCGATTTGCAACGCCCGCTCGCTTTGGTGCTCACGAGCGATGAAGAACTCGGATCCATCGGCGCCGGACTGCTTGTTGATCAGGCTGCGTCACTGCCGCCTATTCCGCAGGCCTGCGTGGTGGGAGAGCCTACTTCGTTGCGTGTTGTGCGTCTGCACAAAGGGCACATGAAGTTCACCATCACGATTAGAGGCGCTACCGGACATACCGGCACGCCCGTCAGCGGCGTCAATGCGATTGAGGGCTTGCGGCGGGTACTTGGCGCAATCGATCAGGAACGCGCCCGCCTTACTGACATGCGAAGCGATGAGTCTGCAGCATTCACTCGTGTACCAAGTCCGGTGCTTGCAGCCGTACGAGTTCGATCTGGTGCCGCGTGGAATGTGATTCCCGACGAAGCCTCCGTCGACTGCGGCCTCCGCGTGCTTCCAGATCAAGATGCCGTGGTTCTTCTTGAAGAAATACGCGCCGCGATAGATGCCAGCCTCGCCGACTGGCCACTTGACTGGTCGCTTGAGGTGTTCAATGACAATCCACCACTATGCACGCCGCGTGGCAGCGAGATTGAAGTGGCCTGTAGGGCACTTGTTGCACAAGAGCAAGATATTGGAGCGTCGTACTGCAGCGACGGAGGGCATCTTGGTCGTTTGGGAATGGAGTGTGTGCTGTTTGGTCCAGGCGACATAGCAGTAGCGCATCGTCCTGACGAATTCGTCCCAGTCGCAGACATGCGAATGGCCCGCGAGCATATGAAGCGGCTGATTTCGGCGCGGTGCGGGGCAGCGCCATGAACACCATCATGCGCCCGGCGCTGACGTGGATTGACGGCGATTTCCAGTCTGGGATTGAGATTGAAGTGCGCGATAGCCACATCCTTGATGTGCGGACGACAGAACAGTCTCCAACGGACTCCTCGCTCGCGTTGCTACCGGGCTTCGTCAACGCGCACAGCCATGCATTTCAGCGTGGACTTCGCGGACGCGGAGAAGTCTTCACCAATCCGGACGATGACTTCTGGTCATGGCGAAAAGCGATGTACGGACTCGTAGAGACACTCACGCCAGAGTCGGCATACGAACACAGCCTCCGTGCATTCCAAGAAATGCGAGCGGCAGGAATCACGAGCGTGGGCGAGTTTCATTACATCCATCACAGTGATGCTGGGCTCGACTACGCGCTCGATGAAGCGGTCTTGTCTGCAGCATCCACGGCCGACATTCGCATCGTATTGCTACACGCGTGTTATCTGACCGGGGGGTTCGATCAATCGCTTTCTGGAGCACAGGAACGCTTTGACGGAACAGATCTCTCGACGTGGTGGAAAGCATTTGATCGCGCCCATCAGGCATGCCATGGCGAGGCCCAAACTATGGGCGTTGTGATCCATTCGCTCCGCGCGGTGCCAATTGATATCGCCGTCGAGTTGCGAACTGAAGCCATGCGACGCGGGCTAGTCGTGCACCTGCATCTCGAAGAGCAGCCGGCAGAAATCAATGACTGTCAGGCGACGCATGGCTGCACGCCAATGCGACTCGTTCTTGATCGTCTTCAGCCCGGCCCAGACATGACCGCCGTGCACTGCACGCATACCGATGCTCGTGAAATGGACGCCTATGCCGCAACAGGAGCGAACGTGTGCCTGTGCCCACTGACCGAGGCCAATCTCGGTGACGGAATTGCAGATATCAGTGGCATGCGAAAGTCCAACGCTTCGATTTGCCTTGGGACTGATTCAAACGCCAGAATCTCAATGATCGAGGAAATGCGACTGTGCGAGTACGGGCAGCGTCTCCGCGACGGCCGGCGCGGCGTGTGCGTAGACGGTGACGGCCGCATCGACCGCCCCCTGATCGACATGGCTACCCGAGCCGGCGCCGCCGCCCTGGGCCTCAAGGCTGGCATCATCGCTCCTGGGCACCTCGCTGACTTCACCCGAATCGACATCACCGCGCCCGAACTGCAGGCCGTTGACACGAGGTACCTCGCCACGGCCATCATTACGGGTAGTTAGTCTCGGGTGTCAACTCAAAAGATTGGCGGCCTGAGAACGTTGCGAGCGGTGTCACGCTAGATCTCAAGCGGCACTTCTGCGAAGACGACGTTCATTGGTATTACGATGTCGCTGAGCCGGCCTATCACTGCGGCAGGGTCCTGATCTACCGAGCCCTGTTGCTGATGCATCGGTTGCTCCCGCCGAAACTTTCGGTGTGTGTCTGTATGTT
>JABJQE010000071.1 GCA_018663565.1 Phycisphaerae bacterium | reverse complement strand
CTTCGAGGGCTCGGATGGTTCGCCGAGGATTCGAAGCGTCCACTGCCGCGGTATCCCCGCCGTGTGGCGGTGATCACAAGTGGGGCGGGGGCTGCGCTCCAGGACGTGCTTGCAACCGGGGCACGATTGTGGCCAGCATGTGAACTCGTGCTCGTGGATGTGGCGGTTCAGGGGATAGCAGCAGCGAGCCAGATTGCAGCAGCGATCGCGGCAACGGACGCGGCTTCCGAGGATGCTGAAATTGAGGCCATTATTCTCACCCGCGGTGGTGGGTCTGCGGAGGACCTGCAGGCCTTCAATGATCGATCCGTTGCAGCGGCGATTTATGCTGCGAGCACACCAATTGTCGCTGCAATTGGACACGAATCAGATACGAGTATTGCCGAACTCGTGGCCGATCGCCGAGCATCCACCCCGACCCAGGCCGCGATGGTCTTGCTGCCGAATCGAGAGGATGAGTCGCAGCGGATCGACCTTCTCTCGGAGTCGCTTGTGCTTCGCTTTCAGCGATTCCTACGTCAGCGGTTCGAGCGAGTGGAAGCTGCGGACCGAGCCCGCGCGGCGAGTATGAGGCGTAGTCTTGCGCGGTCGCGGCAGCGGCATCTCTCAGCCGAAACCGCTCTGGTGGCCCGCCGCCCCCATGCGTTGCTGGCTGCGCGCCGAGCTGTGGTTGAGGAGGCATCTGTCATGCTCCGCGCCACGCTCGTGAAGCGGCACTTCAATGCGACCTGCGTGATTGAAAAGCACCAACTTGGCGGGTCCGTCCGTCGGGCAATAGCCAAGGCTACCGCCACGCTTGAAGAGCGTCGAGGCGTACTCGAGGTGGTTGGTCCGGAGGCGGTACTTTCGCGCGGGTATTCGGTGACAACAGATGCCAGGGGCCGGCTCATTCGAGACTGCGATGCTGTCGCTTGCGGGGACGAATTGCTGACCCGCCTAGTGGATGGAACAATTCGATCGACCGTGACGGACTCGGAGGCTGATTGAGCGTACAGAGGTCGACCTGACCCCGTATCCTCCTACGCATCATGACTGATACACCAACTGACCCAGCGGACCTTCGATTTGAAGACGCCATTGCTGAACTCGAATCAATCATCGAGCAGATCGATGCAGGAAAGATTGGTCTCGAGGAGGCAATGGTCGCGCACCGCAGAGGCCAATCATTGGTGGCCCGCTGCCGCTCGGTCTTAGATGCTGTTGAACGGGAATTGGAAACGACTGATCCCACCGCGGCCCCGGATGCCTCATAAAACGTGCTCATGCTTGGTGACTACTCGCAGGCGTTCATGACACACGGCCCGTGGATCGTGTTTGTGTTTCTGTTTGGCGCCTGTGTTGGCAGCTTTATCAACGTGGTGAACTGGCGAATGCCGCGAGGGATGTCGTTGTCGCATCCGCCGAGTCGATGCCCGATTTGCGGCGGCCGCTTGCGGTTCTTTCGCGAGAATCTCCCTATTCTCGGGTGGATCCTTCTGAAGGGAAAGTGTCGATACTGCCGCGCACGGATTCATCCGGTCTATCCGATCACTGAGTTTGCTGTCGCACTGGCCTTTGTTGGTTTGTACTACTGCTTGTTCATGAGTACTCCCTCCCAGACATGGTGGTGGGAAGTCGGTGGGCAGTGGTGGGTGAGGCAGGGATTCTTGCTTGGCTGGCCCGCCTTCTTTGCAGTCGCCTTTCTCTTCGTTGGCTTGTATTCGATCACTGTGATCGACGCTCGCACCTTCATGATCCCGCTTGCGATCCCCGTATTCATCACATGCGCGGCGGTTGCTTTGTGGTGTGCCCAGGCTTTCATCGCCCGCACCAGCGGAGCGTCCGGGCTGGGGTGGCCTATCCCAGCCACTGGGTGGATGGGGACCGGCGCGGCAATTGGCGGCATGCTTGGTGTTGGGGTTTCCATGGTGCTGCAGATGGCCGGTGTCTTCCGGCCAAGCTTTGCTGATTATGAGCAGTATGTCCCGGAGGGTGAGGTGCTGGCCGAGTATCCCTTTGCCCGTCGTGAGATGGGGATTGAACTGTTATTTTTGACGCCAATCATCATGGGCATAGTGCTTGGAGCTATGGCGCTCGGGTGGATTGATGGCGTTCCACCACGCTGGCTGCAGGCCGTGGGTGGCTCGCTTCTTGGCTATCTCGTCGGGGGCGGTTTGGTGTGGGGCGTTCGAATACTGGGCACGCTGGCCTTTGGCCGTGAGGCCATGGGATTGGGAGATGTGCACCTTCTTGCTGCCGTAGGGGCCGTTTTTGGTTGGTTCTTGCCGATTATGGTCTTCTTCGTGGCACCATTTATTGGCCTCGCCTGGACAGTCGCAGTGGCGATCTCGGCGAAATGCCGCAATGGCGTGCAGCGAGAATTGCCCTATGGGCCGCACCTCGCCGTGGCGACCCTGCTGCTCTTTCTTGGCAGGCCGGTACTCATTGACGGGTGGCGTGTCTTGATGCCAACGGTCGAAATGCCAAATGGGGGCTTCGCCACTCCTGTGGACAACTCTTCTGATTGGACAACAACCCTCAAACCGGGTTCAATGCCTACGGATGCCAATTGGTATTCGCGAACCGATGGAACGACAGAACGTTAACTCGTTGTGGAAAGGAAACCCAACTATGCGACTGACCATGCCAACCTTGCTCTCCCTTGCTGTTGCCACACTCATTTCAGTGGGCTGTGATAGCGAGGCTGAACAAAATCGACTGACCTTGCTTGAGCAGGAGAACACCGAGCTCCGAACAGAGCTCGACGAGCGTAATAAGGCGCTCGACGCAGCGAACGGCGAGCTGCGAACTGCCAATGACAATATTCGAAACCAAGCCGAGGACTTTGCTCAGCAAGCCGCGACGTGGGAAACAACGAAGGCCGGCAGTTTTGATGGCATCACTGGCGTGACCGCCACCTACGGTCCTAATGATGTCACGATTGCCGTCGAAGGTGATGTGCTCTTCGACTCGGGGCGAACCTCGCTGAAGAACGATGCGAAGAGTTCGCTCAACCAAGTCGCCCGGGTTATTCAGTCGAAGTATCCAGGCAGTTCGATCATTGTCGCTGGACACACCGACACAGACCCAATTCGCAAGAGTGGGCACAAGAGTAATTACCACCTTGGGTTTGAACGTGGCTGGTCAGTGCGGAACTACCTCAAGAGCAAGGGCATCAGTTCTGATGATATGGCTGTCATGAGTTACGGCCCAGATCGTCCAATGTCCTCATCGAAACAGAGTCGCCGCGTTGAAATCGTGGTCGCTCAGTAGTACTTCGTACAGCGTGACTATTCAAAGGCCCGGTGTGATTAGTCACGCCGGGCCTTTTGCATGGCCGCGTTTTCTTCGATTTGGCGCAGGTCAGTGACCGTAATCGTGGCTGAGTTCAGGAGCGTGCTCGCGTGGCGTGGTACCGTGTGAGTGATGAGCGCAGCCCACACAAGGAAGGGAACGCCGCTGCTCGCCCTTGGAGCGATTGGCGTTGTGTTTGGTGACATCGGGACAAGCCCGCTGTATGCCCTCCGCGCGACTCTTGATATCGCTGGCGGCGTGCAGACTGCTGAAATGCATGTGATGGGGGCGCTCTCGCTGATCGTGTGGGGGCTGCTGATCATCATCGGTGTGAAGTACATCGCACTTGTGATGCGGGCAGACAATGGTGGGGAGGGCGGACTTTTGTCGCTCCTAGTACTGGCTTCAACACGAGATGGTGAGCCCGACGTGAAGAGGGGCCGCATCATCTTCTGGCTTGCCTTGCTCGGCGCGGCGTTGTTGTACGGCGACGGAATCATTACGCCAGCCATCAGTGTGCTCAGCGCCATGGGTGGACTGGCGCCTGAATCTGCGGCGACCGTCACGGCCCAGCCGCATTGGATCTTGGTTGCTTCAGCGTTCATTGTGCTGGCAATCTTCATGATGCAGCGACTTGGAAGCGGCGTGCTTGGTTGGCTCATGGGACCATTGATGCTTGGCTGGTTTGTCCTCATTGGCGTGCTCGGCGCACAACAGATTATTGAAACGCCTGCCGTGCTCGGTGCGTTATCGCCGTGGCATGCAGTGGAACTCGTCGCACATTCACCATTGACGGCCTTCTTGATGCTTGGCGGAATCGTGCTGTGCGTCACGGGCGGCGAAGCCTTGTATGCAGACATGGGTCACTTTGGGCGCCGAGCGATCACACTTGCGTGGTGGGTTGTGGTCTGCCCGAGTCTGTTGCTTGCTTACTTTGGCCAAGGCGCTGCCATTCTTGTATCGAGTGAAGCAGCTGAGAATCCATTCTTTGCATTGGCTCCCGAGTCTTTTCGCGTGCCCATGGTTGTGATTGCGACCATTGCCGCGATCATTGCGTCCCAGGCCATCATCAGCGGCGTGTTCTCTATGACGCGGCAACTTACGCAGCAGGGATTGCTGCCCCCGATGCGTGTTGTGCATACATCAAATGTCGAAGGCCAAATCTACTTGCCCGGCATCAACCTCTTGATGGCCATTGCGTGCATTCTTATCGTGCTGCTCTTTGGCACGGCTGACCGACTCGCATCGGCGTATGGGCTGGCAGTGACCGGCGTCATGGTGCTCACAACCTGTTTGTTTGCGGTCGTCGCAAGGCGGCGATGGAAGTGGTCGTGGTGGTATCTCGGTCCACTCGTTGCTGTACTGCTGTCAATCGAACTGACGTTGCTTGCGTCCAACCTGCTCAAGATCCCTTCTGGTGGTTGGGTGCCGCTTGCCGTAGCAGTATTCATACTGGCGATTGTGGCGACGTGGCGAAGGGGCCTCCATCTTGTCAATCGGGGTCGGCTTGAAGACGGGCTACCGCTTGATCGATTTGTTGAGTCGCTCGATGACCGTGCTATTGAAAGGTGCCCAGGAACGGGAGTCTTTTTCGGTCGGGAAACTGGTATTACGCCCGTCACGGTTCGAAAGCTGCTCCGCCATATGCCCGTCTTGCCAGAGACCCTCATCATCGTGCATTTGCATGCGTCTGGTGTGCCACGCGTGTCGCATCAGCATCGGCTTCGACTGGAGTCGCTGGCAAATGGCGTGTGGAAGGCCACCGTGCGATTTGGATATCTGCAAAAGGCTGATTTGCCTGGCATGATGCGAGACGCCATCGAACGCGGTGTCCCGGCTGATCTGAAGACGATGACCTATTGGGTTCGCCGTGACCAAGTCGCACTTGCCACAGATCATCACGGCATGGCACGCTGGCGTGTTGCAGTGTTCGCATACCTCCTGCGAAATGCGACCGTGCTGCCAGACCTGCTTGATCTGCCGCCTAGACGAACCGTAGAAATCGGCATGCGAGCGCCTTTGTAGTGTGCG
>JABJQE010000070.1 GCA_018663565.1 Phycisphaerae bacterium | reverse complement strand
CGGCGGGTCTCGTTCGCGAAATGTATTGCAACAACCGGTTTCGCTTTCCAACAAGTTTCACAAGACCAAGCCGCGCGGCATGATCTTTCTTGTTGGTCTGCAGATGCTCATTAATCTCCTGGACTCGGGAGGTCAACAGCGCAATCTGCACTTCTGGAGAGCCGGTGTCAGCATCATCGCGGCGATAGTCGCCAATGATCTGTGTCTTTTGGTTCAGTGTGAGGCCCATGAACGGTCCTATTCAATACACCGCAGGCACCATGCCTAACGGAGAATCGAGCAGTCTACAGACACCCGTGCAAGGATGCCACCAGAGATCCTCCCCATGACCGATAACGACTACCTGAAGCCGCTTTTTAGAGCTCTAGGAGAGTTCGCCGAGCCACTTTTCAATTCGCCCGCAGCCATCCTTGATTGCTGCGTCACTGAGGGCAAATGAAAGCCGGACGTGATTTGGGCCGCACCCAAGAAAATCATCGCCTGGCACGACCGCTGCGCCGGTCTCCTCAAGAAGCGCTTCGGCAAACGTCCCTGCGTTCTCGATGAGTCGCCCGTCTGGACTCGTCTGACCAAATGTAGATGAGATATCCGGAAACACATAAAAGGCGCCCATCGGCGAGGGGCAACTCACGCCGGGCCAGGCCGACACCAACTGATGCATCAATTCCGCCCGAACTTCAAAGGCGGATCGCATCTGCGCCACTTCGGCCTGACATGACTCGAGCGCCACAGTCAATGCCGGCAATGTGAAGCTTGCCACCGACGAGGTCATCTGACTTTGGAGCTTCGACATCGCCTTGATGACAGCAGCGCTTCGGCCGGATGCTGCGGCATAACCCACTCGCCACCCTGTCGCAGCAAAGGCCTTACTTAGTCCATTGATGGTGATCGTGCGATCGCGCATGCTGTCAATCGATGCCGGAGAGAGGTGAGACCGGCCGCCGTACACGAGTTGCTCGTAGATTTCATCGCTGATCAACGTAATGTTGTCATGCCGCGACAGGACATTACAAATCGCACGCGTTTCATCGGCGCTGTACATCGTTCCACATGGATTAGATGGACTATTCAAGATTACAACACGCGTTTGCGGCGTGATCGCATCTTCGAACTGCTTTGCTGTCGCGAGAAACTGGGAAGCGGACGTCGTTGGAATCTCCACAAATATCCCGCCCGCGAGCTCGGTCATGGGCTTGTAGGACACCCATGCTGGGGTTGGCATGAGCACCTCATCACCGGGGTTCACCATCGCCTGCAGGGCTAGATACAAGCTGAACTTTCCACCGTTCGAGATGATGACGTCTTGCGGCGCGCACATGATGTTGTTGTCACGCGCAAGCTTGTCGGCGACGGCTTGCCGAGCGGCCGGTGTGCCAGGAACTGGCACGTACTTAGTCATTCCGGACCGCAGGGCTTCGATGGCCGCTGCGCAAATCGGATCGGGCGTCGTAAAGTCTGGCTCGCCTGCTCCAAAGCCAATGACATCACGTCCCTCGGCTTTCATGGCTCTCACCCTCGCCGTAATAGCGAGTGTTGAGGAAGGTGCAATGGCGGCCGCGCGGGCTGAAATCAGATCGAAGCAAGTATGGGTCATCTCAAGGGCTCACTATTTGGGAACTACACCACAGGGAGGATATCGACCCGGATACTGATACTCGAACCCCAAGGTTCGTTACTCTACGGCCTATGCACTACGACGCACACCAGCCTGTCATCGATGACCTTGAGGCGCGGATCTTGACCATCCGCGACTCTCTTTGACTACGACGCCAAAATCCAACGCCGAGATGATCTGCAGGCCGGAATGAACGACGCGGACTTCTGGAATGACCAGAAGGCCGCTCAATCGACGATTAGCGTCTATAAAGTGCTCAAGGCTCAAACTGAAGGCCTAGAAACCATCATCGTCGAACTTGAAGACGCGGTTGTCGGATATGAACTCGCCAAAGAAGACGGCGACCAGGAACTGCTCGCAGAGGCAGATGAGGGCCTGTACCAGCTCATAAAAAAGATGGATCGTGTCGAATTGCAGTCCCTCTTGAGTGGAGCCAATGATCACCGAAACTGCTTCGTGTCCATCCAAGCCGGTGATGGTGGCAACGACGCAGATGACTGGGCCACAATGCTCGATCGCATGTACACCAATTGGTGGGATAAGCAAGGCTGGAAGCACGAGCAGATTAGTGTCGTGCATGGTTCCGAGGTCGGTATCTCCAGCGTGACCTATTTGGTCAAAGGCCCACTTACATATGGCTATATGTCCTGCGAGCGTGGCACGCACCGGCTCGCTCGGGTCAGCCCCTTCAACTCGCAGGGTAAACGCCAAACCTCGTTTTGCACCATTGATGTCACCCCAGAGTTTGACGAAGAAGACGTCGAGATCGACGACAACGACATTGAGTTCACATCTTTCGCTCGCTCGTCGGGCCCAGGCGGACAGAATGTAAACAAAGTTGCATCGGCTGTTCGTATTGTGCATAAACCCACCGGCATCATGGTGGTAAGTTCCACGCACAAGGCGCAGCTTCAGAACCGAAAGCAGGCGATGCGAATCCTGCAAGCCAAACTTGATCAACTTGAAGAAGAACGCCGACAAGCCGAACTCGATGCGGCCACCGGCGGCAAAGTAGATCGCGGCTGGGGCTCGCAGATTCGCTCGTATGTCATCTATGACAATCGTGTGAAGGATCACCGCACCTCACATGAAGTCGGCAACCCACAGAGTGTGCTCGACGGTGACCTCGACGGCTTCATTGATGCCGAGTTGCAGCGCCGCCGCGCCGAACGCGGCTAATTGGCCCGCCGGGTCATTCATCTCGTTAGATGACAACCACGCTTAGACAATCGGTCCTCGCGTAATTCGTTGTGGCACAAACAAATAAACTACCCGGCGGGTCGCGCGACGTTTCCGCCAGTGAGAATGAGGCCAATGCGACTGCCACGCGGCAGCGGGCAGACATCCGACAAGACGGCGGCGAGCACTGTCGCGCTGCTTGGCTCGACGATGCACTTGGCCCGTTCCCACAAGAGCGTCATAGCTGCCATGACCTGGTCATCCCCAACACGCACAATAGTTTCAAGATGTGAAGACAGAATGGACCACGTCAGTTCACTCAAACTCGTCAAGAGCCCATCGCAGATGGTGTCCGGCGCGGTTTGTGGAATGAGCCTCTCCGCTTCGAGCGATCGGGCTGCGTCATCGGCCCCCACCGGCTCGGCACCTATGAGCCGCACATTCGGGCGAATCGCCGCGGCAGCAATGCATGTGCCCGACATCAATCCACCGCCGCCAATCGGCGCCACGATGGCATCGAGTCGATCGACTTGGTCAAGCAATTCAACAGCAGCAGTGCCTTGGCCGGCAATCACGTGCGGATCGTCATAGGGATGAATGAAGTGTGCGCCAGTGTCTGCTTGAATCGCCGAGGCTGTCGTCTCTCGTGCTTCTAGCGTAGGTTCGCACGAAATGACGGTCGCCCCATAGCCCTCCACGGCATCACGCTTGATGGCCGGGGCATTTGATGGCATAACAATCCACGCTCGTATTCCGCGGTCGCGAGCCGCGCGGGCGAGTGCCTGGGCGTGGTTCCCACTTGAATGTGTGCACACGCCGCGTGCTGCATCGGCTTCCGACAGTGACATCACTGCGTTGCTCGCGCCTCGAAATTTGAAGGCTCCAACCCGTTGTAAGTTTTCGCACTTGAAGAACAATTGATGTCCACTCAACGCATCAAGCGTTGCGCATGTCATTACAGGAGTTCTATGAATAACGCCGCGAATACGGCCATGCGCCGCGTGAACCTCAGCGATGCGAGGTACTCCTCGCATCAGGCTTTCCCAAAGACTCGACGCATCGCAAGAAGTGTTGCAGAATCGGTCGGTGATGCCTCAGCCGAAGCAGACAACTCGAGCACCTGCATGACATTGTCAGCAACCATTGTGCGAGTTGTAAGTTTCGCTTCATCAACCTTGGCTGCTGTCCGCGCGTTCTCTTCGTTGCTCACACTGCTTGTGAGCTCAACGTAGGCGGCAATAGCCCCGCCTGGATTCGCGATAAAGTCAGGAATCACATCGATTCCACGCTCATGCAGCGCGACTCTCGCGGCTGCGGTACATGGGTTGTTCGCGCCCTCAACCACGTACTTTGCATGGATTCGCGGGACATTGTGTGTATCAATCACATCTTGAACTGCGCACGGAAAGAGCAAGGGCTCTTCGCCATAGAGAACAGCGTCTAGTGAAAGCTGTTCATGCCCGTCACGATCAAGATGCTCTTTGATGGCCATGAAGTCCATCACGGTGACATCGTCTAGCAATGCGCCGCACAATGGTTCTTTCAGCCGCCACGTGCCGCCAATTCTCGGATCACTCAGTGTTGTCACAATTCCACCGAGCTGAGTGTAATACCGAGCAACTGCTGCACCCATCGCCCCAAGTCCTTGCACGGCTGCGGCGGTCCCGCCAATGCCCTCGCCGCGGTGATTCAGCAATGTTGCACCAGCGACCGCGACGCCAAGGCCAGCAATGCCTTCGGTGTCATAGTCGGTACCACCCATTTCAACTGTCTTGCCAGTGAAGCACGTCGTTGAACTGAGTTCATCACAGGCCCACAGGCAGTGCAACGGGTCGCCTCCCAAGTCGTAGCCCAATCCCCCCCACGGACCGCCGTTCTCTCTAAGAAGCGGCGCGACCAAACGAACGAAACGCCGATATTTCTCTTCGAATCCCGCTGCTCGCGGGTCCGCGCATAAGCCGGACTTCGCGCCGCCGAGCTGCAAACCAGCAGCGGCATTTTTGAGCGACTGTGTGCGGGCAAGACGGCCGATTTCATCAATGGTGACCGTCGGCGTGATGCGCGTCCCGCCCTTACCAACCCGGCCGAGTGGTCCACCGTTCGCATTGAGCGTAGTCCACACCACGACGTACCCTTCGACTCCAAGCTCTGGATCGCGAACCGTCAACCAGAGCTCTGGCTCAAGCGACTCAAATCGAGCTTGGAGTTCATGGAGTTCCCGAAGGAATCCAGTCGCAGTACTCATATGGGTTCAGCTCTCTGTTGCGCGAAGATATACCGCCCAAGCGGGCAGGATGTTTCGCAGTACGAAGGTCCGTCGGTGTGACATCGGCTCGGCGAGCTTCTCAAGAAATGTTCGGTGCGCCTTGGCGTGCTGTTGCCACGGCCCAGGCACGAGGCATCGAATCGAGGGGAAGCCCGCATACTCAAAGAATGCCAGCGTGCCGCCAGGAGCAAGGAGATCAACCAACTGATACAGAATGCGCTCTGCAACATCAGGTGGAAAGGCGTTGAATGGCAGACCACATACGACAGTCGTGTACGACTGCTGCAAATCAGCATCTTCAATGCACTGTTCAATCACCCTTGCAGACCGATCATTGTGCTGTTCTGACCATGGTCCAACAACTTGTTTGCGGAGCACCTTGCAGAACTCTGGGTTGAGCTCCACGATGTCCGCGGTACCGCCTGGACTGAGTCGATGCAGGATCTGCCCGGTGAAGGCACCTGTTCCGGCGCCAACTTCAAGGACCCGGTCAACCTGCTCGTCAACACCGATCGTATCGGTGATCGCACGAGCCAAGTACCGGCCAGAAGCCGCAATTGCGCCAACTTCCTTCCGTTTGCGGACTGCTTCAATCAGAAAGCG
>JABJQE010000009.1 GCA_018663565.1 Phycisphaerae bacterium | reverse complement strand
GACGGCTATGCAGGTAGAAGACGTCGCCGGGATAGGCCTCGCGGCCTGGTGGACGACGAAGGAGCAGTGACAACTGTCGGTAGGCAGTGGCTTGCTTGGAAAGGTCGTCGTATACGCATAGAGCGTGCTTGGGGAACTTGTTCTCTTTGCCTTGATTCATGAAGTACTCGGCCATCGCACAACCGGCGTATGGGGCGATGTACTGCAGTGGGGCAGGGGTTGATGCGCCAGCGTTGACCACAATTGTGTAATCCATCGCACCGTTTCGTTGGAGGGTGTCTACTACCGCTGCGACAGTTGAGTCCTTTTGGCCAACAGCCACATAGACACAGACGACGGCCTCGTCAGTCCCCCAGAACTTTTTCTGAGCGATGATGGCATCGAGCGCGACAGCAGTCTTGCCCGTTTTTCGGTCACCAATGATCAATTCGCGTTGTCCGCGACCGATGGGAATCATTGAGTCAATGGCTTTGATGCCCGTTTGAAGTGGTTCAGTCACGGGCTGACGCGAAGAGATGCCTGGGGCCACGATGTCGAGCTTCATGCTGACATTTGTCTCGATTGGACCACGACCATCGACGGGGTTTCCAAGCGGATCAACCACGCGGCCGAGCAAGGCATCGCCGGCGGGCACTTCAAGCAAGCGTCCAGTGGTACGAACGGTGTCGCCTTCACGAACGGCGAGGCAGTCGCCGTAGATGACTGCACCAACAGTGTCTGATTCCAGGTTCATCGCCTGGCCCATCACGGCACCCTTGTTCGTGTCAAATTCAAGGAGTTCGCCAGCCATACATGAGGAGAGTCCATAGACGCGGGCGATGCCGTCGCCTACTTCCACGACTCGTCCCACTTCAGAGACTTCCAGTTCGCTTGCGAACTGTTCGATTTCTTGCTTGATGACTGCGGTGATTTCGTCGGTCTTGATCTTCACTGGTCTGTGTCCTGTCAGTCGGTTGAACCGAGCTGTTGCGTTTCCACTCGGCGAATTGGAGTGATTTCCCATTCGGCAGTTACGTTGGCTGTAACCGTTACGGTGCCGCCCGTGATGTCTGGTGCGGATTCCATGTCCATGTCAAAGGCTTCGCGGCCCATTTTTGCTGCCATGTAGCGGTGCTCAACGGGGCGAGGTGGTGTGGCCTGCGCGCCGTCGAGCGAGAGTTGGAGGATTTTGCTCAGGCCGACTCCGGCTGCGTCCGCCAAGGTTGTGGCATCGGTGATCGCATGCTTCGTGGCGGTCTTGATCGCATCTGCCCGGCTCGATCGTGGATCGGCGAGCGAGAAACTCAATGCACTGATCTCGTTGGCACCCGCTTTGGCAGCGCGTGCGATGAGTGTCCCGGCGAGATCCATTTGCTGTGTCGTGATGGCAATGGACGACCGAACTGAATACCCGATGATCTTTGGTGTCCACGTAGAACCCTGTGCGCGTGGAGGACGTGGTTCCCATTTGGGCGTGACGTCGTAGCGGCTCGTGTGCCACTCATCGTCGCGGGTAAGCCCCGAGGCGGTGACGACTTTTGCCAATTTACTCATGGTTGCATCGACTTCAGTTCGGGCCTCTTTGACCGTCGAAGCCGTTGCCGTTGCACCGAGTGTGACCGAGAACTGATCTGCGGGCACTTCAAGTCGGGCTTCGCCGCGAACAGTCAAAATCGACGCAGCCGAGGTTGTGGCGCAGGTTGCAAGAATGGCGATGGCTGCAACAAGGCGCCTCATTGAAATCGCTCCTCGCCTGCGGCGACGGCCATGAAGGTGGCTGGCGACTTCGAGATAATTCGACTGCCGTTGACCTTGAGGTTTTTTTCGAACTGCCTGAGTCGCGCTACAACAGATCCGTCGAGGAGTCGATCGCCGATGCGAATCTTGATGCCACCGATCAGCGACGCGTCGGTGGCTGCGTGGAGCACGGGCTCTTTGCCAAGAATCTCATGAAGCCGGGCGGCGAGGGCCGTCTGCTGGTCCTGTTCGAGTTCGACAGCTGTCCAGACATCTACTTCAACGCGACCCCAGGCGTCCTGGACGAGTTGGTGAAATGCTGTGTGGATCATCTCGAGGTGTCCAAGTCTTCCATTGGTGTTGAGGACCAAAAGGAATCGCATGAGCAAGTCGGTGATTCGATCAGTGAAGATTGATCGGATGCCAAGGGCACGCCGGGCGGCATCAATGACTGGTGAGTCGAGGTATTCGCAAAAGGATGCGTCGCCACGGATCAGTTCACAGACTTGCTCGAGTTCATCTGCGACTTCGAGAATCTTGTCACGGCCGCCAGCCTCATCGGCGAGCTCGAAGAGGCTCTTGGCGTAGATGCGAGAGAGTGAGTCTGTGTGGGCAGTCATAGTTGTCAGTTCGATTCGGTCGCAGCAAGTTGCTGCAACGTCTGATCAATAAGATCTTGTTGATCGGTATTCGAGATTTCGCGGTTCAGGATTCGCCCAGCAACAGCGGTAGAGAGGCTTGCGACATGAGCGGAAATATCCTTGATCGCAGATTCACGAGCGGAGTCAATTTCGCGGTGGGCCTGCTCGCGTAGCGATTGCAGTTCAGCCTCGGCCTTGGCTCGCAAATCACGAGCGGCATCCTCGGCGTCTGCCCGGGCCTTGGCGATCATTTCAGTTGACTCGACGCGAGCAGCACGAAGTGCCTCTTCCTGCTCACGTAGGGCTTTGGCCGCTTCGGCCCGAGCCACTTCGGCCCGCTCGATTTCGCCTCGAATTTTTTGATCTCGCTCATCAAGTCCAGCGAGAATCTTTGGCCAGACCATGACGGCCGCGATACCAAAGAAGAATAAGAAGACGACAACAGTCGTGACGAGTGTCAGCCACTCGACGTTGACGGGGTTGACGCCCGCATCGGATGCAAGAATGTGCAGCATTGCGTCGCTCCAGGGGTACGCGTGGGGCGCCTTCGGGAGTGTCCCCGAAGGAGCCAATCACACGAACTGATTCAGAGGATGCCCAAGAGACCAACAACGACCGCGAAGAGGGCAACGCCTTCAACGAGTGCCGCGGTGATGATCATATTGGTACCAATGGTGCCAGCCATTTCAGGCTGTCGGGCAATTGACTCGCACGCACCGCTACCGATGCGGCCGATGCCGAGACCGGCACCAACTGCAGCGAGGCCAGCGGCGAGGCCGCCGCCAATGCCCTTGAAGCCCTTGCCCATAGAAGCAGCGGCATCGGCACCTTCGGCTGCCATGGCGCTGTCGCCAAAGAAGGCCAAGGCTAGGAAAGTCAAACCGGTCATGACAATGATGTTCTTCATGGCTCTGTTTCGTCTTCTGTCTCTCGCCGATAAAGGGGCGAGTGGTTTTGACGCCGTGGGACGCGTCATCATGAGTTAAGGAACAAACTTGAGCGACCCGTCCCACTGAGCGGATCGCATGACTTTGAGGGGATCAGTGAGCAACCGCCTGGTGATCTTCACCTTCCGCATGTTCTTCGTGATGGTGCGTCATCTGCCCGATGAATACCGCCGTGAGGAACATAAAGATGAAGGCCTGGAGGAACGCCACGAACAGCTCAAGGAAGCTGATTGGAATCGCGGCAAGAATAGAGATGAGGGAAATAGACCCGGAAGCAAGCCAGCTCTGCGTGCTGTTGTAGGCAGTCGCGCCAAATCCAGCAAGAACGGCCATCAACGTGTGGCCCGCCACCATGTTCGCAAAGAGACGAATAGCGAGGGCAACCGGCTTGATGAAGAGACCGAGCAATTCGATGGGCAACATGATTGGCAACAGGTAGAGCGGAGCGCCGCCCGTGAGGTGTTGGCACCAGCCCTTGAACCCAAGTGACCGGAATCCTTGGTATTGAATTGCAGCAAATGCTGTAATACCAAGTCCAAGCGTGACGGCGAGGTTGGCCGTAGCCGTGCCGCCGAAGAGTTCCCAGCGTTGCTCGGATTCAGTCAATCCTGTAAATGCGTGCTGAAAGTCAACGGTTGGGATAAGCCCGAGTAGATTGCAGGTGAGAATAAAGAAGAAGAGCGACAGCAGAAACGGCACGAATCGTTTCGTGTCGGCTCCAAGCATCGGTCGAATTGCATTCTCGATGAGGTACATCGAAATCACTTCAATGAGTTGTGAGAGCCGGCCCTTGGTGAGATAACGGTGGGTGCCTCTGTCCACGTGGCCAGTTTGAATTGCTGAAGCTGCGCGAAGCAGGACTGCCAAGCCAATGAGCCCAGCAACGACAAGCGTTGCCATGTGCAGGGTCACATCAGGATGCAGCCAGTCGATTTTGTGATCCACGATGTGGTGAATCGGGTTGGATGCCAGCAAATGAGTCATCGTGGTGAGTGTGGTCCAGAGGTGAACTAAAGCGTCGAATCAGGCCGCATCTCGTTGGAAGTGTTTGGCCACGATTGAGGTCTCGGCAACCAGCACAGGAACGAGTCCCGCCATCGCGCCGATGAGCAGAGGGCCCGCCGGCAGGCGAGCCGCAGAGTATAGCAACAGGCAGATGCCAATGGTGATCACTATGCGTCCCATTGAGGCAGCAATAAGCACGCTGCCCCAGGTCACAATTGCCCTGGATTTCCATGGCCGAATCGAGAGCGTAATGGCCACCGCGACGCAGGCCACGACGCCTATGGCAAGCAGCCCGATAAGCGATGTGTTCATGTCCCAGGGGCCAAGTATCGTCACAGCAGCCCAGGCAGCGGCTGCTACCGCGGGGGCGCCGATGGCAGCCATCAAGAGTGGCCAGGTCGGAAGGGTAAGTTCGGGTGTGGGAGAGGCGCTCATCGGTTTTTGCGTTCTTGCTCAAGACGCCTGTTTTCAGCCAATGCGGCACGAATAAAGCTGCTGAGCCCCACCAAGAGGCCGACTACCGCACCCACAATAATGAAGACCTTTTCGGTGCCAAAGGCCCAGTCGAGTCCCCAACCGAACAGCATGCCTGCGATGAGCTCAGTGACGAGCGTCCAGCCCATTCCAGCGAGTCGCCACATGCGAGTTTGGTCTTCGGGCGATTGGTTTGTCTTTCCAAAGGGCAGCATGGTTTTTGATACCCCGTCTACATGGGCTTCTCATCGATGGTCTGGTCAAAGATCTCGAGGAGTTTGGTTTTGTCGAAGATCATTTCGTTTCGGGTGAGACCAACGATCTCATAGCGAGGTGTCAATTCGATCGCGTCGACCGGACAGGCTTCTTCGCACATGCCGCAGAAGATGCATCGTAATTCGTCAATATCGAACTGTTTGGGATACTTCTCGCGGTCGTCCCATGGGGCTTCGTCGGCGACGATATGAATGCAGTTGGCAGGGCATGCTGTTGCGCACATGAAACAGGCGACGCATTTCACACGATCCTGGTCATCTTTGTTGAGCCTATGGACACCGCGAAATGTGGGGGCATAGGAACCGCCCTCGAGCACGTCGCGGTGTTCGCGTCGTTCTTCGGGGTACTTGACGACGTGGATGTTCTTCTTGTTCTTGCCATCGCGGCCCATATTGCCCAGTGTGTGGCGGAGCGTGGTGCCAAGGCCTTTGAAGATCGCTGGCAAGAACAACCGATCACCCCGCGACATGGGTGCGGGGGTTACGTCGACAATATTGGCTGGCTCTGTGGTCATGGCGTTTCCGAAGTGTAAGCCAACCGCCGTATCGCCGTCTTGATGCGAGAGAGGATCGCCTCCGGAACGACGGCCTTAGCCACCTCGCCAAAAACGGGGCTGGAACAGCACCAAGATGACAAAGACCTCGAGGCGGCCAACGAGCATGAGGAAGCAGAGGAAGATCTTGGTGGTATCGGTGAACCAAGCGTAGTTGCGGATGGCGCCTACCGCATCGAGCCCGGGGCCCACGGTGCAAATCGTGGCGAGGCTGGTGGTGGCGGCGGTCGTAAACGTGCAATCCGAAGTCTCTGCTTCAAGTGCCATGATGATGACAGCGCCCACCGCGAGTAAGAGGAACGTGCCAAGCACATAGGTCACCACATTGAGCTTCTGCTCGTGGTCAATGACGTGCCCGCTCACCTTGAGCGGTCGAATGACATCTGGCCTGAAGAATCGCTCGAGCTCACCCCAGAGCACCTTGAGGGCAATCCAGATGCGAATTACCTTGATTCCGCCCGCGGTTGAGCCAGCGGAGCCGCCGACCACCATCAGGGCGATGATCATGGCTTTGGCCGCAAATGGCCACAGGTCAAAATCAAAGGTGGCATAGCCGGTGGTCGTTTGCTGCGAGACGACGGTGAATGCGGCTGCCCGAAGCGATTCGCCTCCAGAAGCCGCCAGTTCCGTGCCATTGCTGAGCATGAGGGGCTCGCCGTGTCCGACAAGCGCTGCAGTGATGAACACAGTGCCACCGAGGAGGCACAGCAGATAGATGCGGAATTCAGTGTCTCCGAGCGCGGCCTTCCATCGTCCCTTCAAAAATGCGAGGAGCACGGTGAAGTTTGAGCCAGCAATCACCATGAATACAATCAAGACGATCTCGGCACCAAGTGATTCCGGCCGGGCGATGCTGGTATTTCTCGTACTAAATCCACCTGTTGCGAGTGTCGTAAATGTGTGGTTGGCCGCGTCAAAGATGCCCATACCCGTAATCATGAGCAGCACGATTTGCGCAACAGTGAGCCCGAGATAGAGCGTCCAGAGCCGCCTAGCGGTTTGGCGAATGGTCGGCCGTACACCTTCTGGGTCTGGGCCCGGCGATTCAATTCGAAAGAGTTTCTTGGCCGCCGTCCCGAGTCCGGGCAAGATGGCCACAAAGAGCACCAGAATGCCGAGGCCGCCGAGCCACTGAATGAGGGAACGCCACAAGAGGAGCGAACGGGGGAGCGACTCGATATCACTCAACACCGTCGCGCCAGTGGTCGTTATTCCGCTCATGGCCTCGAAGTAACAGTCGATGACCGAGTGAAACGGATGATCTGCCGCGACATCTGTTGCGAGCGTTGCCCACATCAGGAACGGGCATGCCGCAATGGCCGCACCAATAACCCAGGCTCCCGTGGTGACAAGGGCCGCGTCTCGACGGCTCATGCGATATGGCTTGGTAATAGCTTGGCCGCTACCGCCGATTGCTCGGACCTCGACGACGGCTGCCCGTTTGCCAATGAGCCACGCGATCAGGCCGGCCGCGGCTGAGCCACCCCCGCTACCGAGCAGGCTCAATTCCGCCGCGTCGAGTATGACGCCTTGCTCTCCTGGGATGAGCAGAAAGAGTACGCCCACCGCCGCTAGAAGCGTGCCTAGGAGCATGCCGAGCTT
>JABJQE010000069.1 GCA_018663565.1 Phycisphaerae bacterium | reverse complement strand
TTCGATGACTTGCTTGATATTGCCTGACTGTTTGAAATCAAACACGATCACTGGCAGGTCATTCTCCATGCACATGGAGAGTGCGGTGAGATCCATGACACCGAGCCGTTCTTCGATGGCGCGTGAGAACGTCAGTTCAGCAAATCGTTCGGCATCTGGATCGATCATCGGATCGCTTGCGTACACGCCGTCCACCTTCGTAGCCTTGAGGACGTCCTCGCAGTTGAGTTCAGTCGCCCGCAGCGAAGCGCAGGTGTCAGTCGTGAAGAAGGGGTTGCCAGTTCCGGCTGCGAGAATAATGCACCGCCCTCGCTCGAGATGCCGGATCGCTCGCTTACGAATGAAGGGCTCGGCGATTGACGGCATGGTGATTGCCGACATGAGCCGCGCTGGTTGGCCGAGATGTTCGAGCGCTTCTTTGAGCGCCATGCCGTTCATTACGGTTCCAAGCATTCCCATGTAGTCTGCTGTTGACTGGTCAATCTGGAGCCTCTTCGAGAGGTTCGCGCCGCGAATCATGTTGCCGCCACCCACGACTACAGCGATGTGAGCGCCAGTCTCAAGGGCCTTGCTGATTTCGGATGCGATATTGCGAAGCTCATTGGCGTCAATGCCGACGGCTCCGGATTCGGCGAAGCTCTCGCCGCTGATCTTGAGAAGGACGCGTTTGTATGGAGTTCTGCGGGTCATGATGCACATTGAAACGAGGTTGGGGCCTGTTGGTCAAGAGGCGAACCGGTTGGGTTTGTCGACTTCGTTCGCAATGTCTGCATGAGTATCAGGTGCCCTGGAGCCAGCTGAGCCGTTGCTTGAGCAATGAGATGAGGTCCTCAAGCAGATTCTTGGCATTTACAGGCCATACCGCCCATTGGGTGGAGTAGGGCTCAGCGGCCAAGTCGATGCCATCTCGAACGGCCCTTTTCATGCGTCGAGTGTTCAATTGCTCAAGAAACTCACGGTCGAGTGGGGCCGCCACCTGCAAGTTGTCTGGGGCTGGAATGATGACCGCAATCGGCAGATCATCGTCTGTATTCTCACTCTTGAGGTAATAGGAGATGGTCCAGAACCAGCAGTCGCCATACCACCGCATTTCCTCGAGGATATTCTCGTTGGACAGTAGGAAGGACCGCGTCGTGTCGAAAAGTTCGGCGGACGGCAGGGGCAGGTCGATTCGAAGATCATCCAATGTGGGGATATTGAATTCGTCTTGCCATGGTGATCGTTTGTCGGAAATATGCATAAGGGGTATTGGGCTCCGAAGCGGAATTGGTCCATTATATCGGGTCCGCCGACCGGCCGCATCTCGTACCGCCTCCGGCGGCCTGATAGGATTGAGGCCATGGAATCATCGGATGGCACAATGTCGGTGGATGTCAGCGAAGCGGCGATTCTGCTCGTTGATGACAATGAGCAGAACCTGGAGCTCATGCAGGCCTACCTTGAGGATCTTGGCTGCGAAGTCAGGATGGCCGAGGATGGCGTCGCGGCCATGGAGGCCATCGAGCAGTGCCAGCCAGACCTGATGCTGCTCGACGTGATGATGCCCCGGATGTCCGGATTCGAGGTCTGCCAGCGGATCAAGTCGCAGCCGAGCACGCGAGACATCATCATCATCATGGTGACGGCGCTGAACGAGGTTGGCGACTTTGAGCGTGCGGTTGAGTGCGGAACCAATGACTTCATTGCCAAGCCCGTCAATAAGATTGAGTTACTGGCTCGGGTGCGGTCTTTGCTTGAACAGCGAATGGATCGAAAGCGATCCGATCAGGTTGGCCCCGACGTTCGCCCACGCGCTGCTGACATTGAGGGCTTGCTTGATGAAGGCGACCGCATCATGCCGCCACCGGTCGAAGAGGATGCCGAGGCTGAGTAGGTTCGCTGTTCCGCTCACCCGTCGCTGCATGCTCGCTTCACAATGTTTGGGTCTTCACTCACAGTGACATCAAAGTGGTCCAGTGGTGGCCGCGAATGGCCAGCGGATTGCCGCTATGCAACCGCGAGATAGCCGCTCGCCGCTGATACGTGCTGTGTTACTGAAATGTCCCAGATTTCGCCTCCGGGGTCATGATGCGACAACACCGATGCCCCACCAGACCCGCGGGGGGGACTGTGCATCGGTGTCGTCAAATAGTGATTCCCGGAATGGCAAGCGGGGGGGTCAGGCTGCGGCAGATCGGCTGGTGATGGCTGGCGTGTCGCCGGGCCGCACCCACGCGGACTGTTTGGGGTCGAGCGTGCTGAGCAGGTGATCGAGATACACCCGAAGGGCCTCAGGCGAGAAGTCAGAGAGCCACTGGATTGGGGCTGTTGGGTTGTGAGTGCGGATGGCGTCGATCAGGTTGTGCTTCGAATGCATTGCTGGTGGGCTCCTCTGTCTGAGAACTGCTGTCGGCAACCTGACCCCGCATGATTCACCTGATAACCACCCGCTATTGTCTTGAAACATCCTTTTGGTTGTTCTGGTACACCATGTTGGGCGTCTGGGCGCTTTCCCGACCACCACATATTGTGGTCGAAAATAACTTCGTCTAACGTCCGCCGTGATGTCCGCTCAATCTGCGGATGGCGGATTCTTGCGAATGGTGTGCGATTTGCCAGCGGCGAGACCGCCGTGGGCGGTGACTGTGCCATCAGGCCACCGCACCTCGACGCCAGCAAGCAACTGGTCGCCGCCGAGCCCGATATGGACCACGGGCTCGTTTGAGCTCATATATGAATATGAGCGGCGAACTGGGCGGGTGATTCTTCGCTCGCCAATGCTGCCTGAGACCGTCGCGCCGAGTGCTGGCATGTCATTTGAGTTGAGCACGTGTAGCCGAACCCAGTTGCCCTGAGCCGAGGCAAGGTTGCGGTACAGATTAGCAGGGGCGTCTCGATTGACGACTACGGCATCGATGCCGCCGTCGCCATCAAGGTCTCCGAACGCAGCGGCTCTGCTCGTGAGTGAAATGGTGTCTGATGTACCCCCGCGAGGCAGCACGGGTGTGAAGCGAAGGTTCGGCCCGCCGCGAAGCAACATGTCTTCCTGCGCATAGGGGTCGACGCCTTCTCCAGCAGGTAGCCGCGTGACGGCGCCGCTTGCTTCATAGAGATCGAGCCAGCCATCGTTGTTGAAGTCAATCCATCCGAGTCCGAATCGGGTGTTGTGTTTGCTCTTGGCCCGAATACCAGTTCGTCCTGTGATGTCCACGAAGAACTCGCCGTCGTTTCGGAACAGTGAGTCGCTCTCGCCGATCAAGTTGCAGACGATGATATCTAGGTCGCCATCGTCATCGATGTCCGTGGTATCAACGCCCATGCCAGCCTTGGCCTTGCCTTCGTCGTCGAGCGCGCATCCCATGGCGACACCCGACTCGATCCAGGTTCCCTTGCCGGTGGCCATCCACAAAAGATCGGGCATGCCGTCGTTGGCCACAAAGAGGTCTGGGTGGCCGTCGCGATTCCAGTCGCCTTGCACCACGCCAAGGCTGGTTCCACTTGCGGTGTTGAATCCGGCAGAAACTGTGGCGTCTTCAAATGTGCCATCGCCTCGGTTGCGATAAAAGACATCGAGTGCTGGCGAGAGGTAGTTTCGCGGCGAGCAGTAATCTTCTCCGCCAAGCGGGCTATAGCACGTCAGTTCGGTGTCTGGATTCCAGTCGAGGTAATTGGTCGCGTAGAGATCAAGGTCACCATCGCCGTCGGCATCGAAGAAAAGTGCGCTAGCACCCCAGCCAGGGTGGCCTGTCCCGGACTCTTCGGTGACATCGGTGAAAGCACCATTGTCGTTTCGCAGCATCGTGTTGCGGCCGGCATTGGTGATGTACACGTCGGGGTCGCCATCGCTGTCGATGTCGCCGACTGCCACGCCCATGCCGTATCCGTTATCGCCGCTACCTGTCGCCTCCGTGACATTGACGAAGTGCAGATTGCCATCATTACGAAAGAGTTGGTTGGTTGCGGTGTTGGTACTGGGCGATTTCCAAGCGGTGGATACATCGCCTCCTTGGGCGAAATACACGTCGAGATCGCCATCGAGATCAAAGTCGAGAAGGGCTACACCGCCGCCAACAATTTCGGGCATCAGGAAAGACTCGTCATGCCCGGATTGCCAGGTGAACTCAAGTCCTGCAGCGGCAGCTTGATCGACAAGCCACGGGTTGGCGCTTACTGAGGGTGAAGCTTGTGCTGCGGGCTGAGTCGGTGGCTGGGGCTGGTCCTCGCAGCCGGCTGCGTACGCAATGGATGCCGTAATGCAGATCGACCAGCGTTTCATGATCCGTCGGATCCAGACATTGCGCGGCGGTATCGCTCGGCGATGCGAGTCAGATCGGGCTGGCCAGGGAACAAATTCAGCCCATCAATTGCTGTGGAAAGCGCTTCGCGATGCAGATTTTGTGCCGAGAGCACTTCACTTAGGATGGCCCACGCTCGCGGGTCGGCATCGGTACGAAGAATGAGTTGTTCGAGCACACGCTGCGCGTCAGTAACTCGGCCGGCGCGAAAGAGCAAGTGGCCATACAGCAGGTGTTCACGGGAGGCTTCGACGCCAATTGTGAAGGCTTGGTCAAATGGTTCGAGCGCAGCTTGGATCGCCTTGGGATTCTCCGCATTGCTCTTGTCGACTCCGCTGATCACCATTCGAAGCCGGCCGATCTGGAGCCACGCCGCCGAGAAATCAGGTTTGGCTTGCACGGCGAGATGGGCCTCATTCAGGCTCTCTTGAAGGTCGCCAGCGTGCTGCAGCGCGATTGAGAGGTTGTGGTGTGTTTGGGCATGCTCCGGGTCAATCCGGCTCGCCTGGACCAGTGTGCGAACCCATGCCTTCGTGTTGCCTTGCAGGCGGTGCCATTCAGAAAGGCGGTTGAGCAAGTTCACATCTTGCGGCCAACGCTTGAGTGCTGCAGTGATGGCGAGTTGGGCCTTGCGTGATTGTCCGGACTCGAGCAATGCCTCGATGTGTTCCATGCGCCCGTCGAGACCGCGTTTGGCTGCCGAGATCGCATCTTGCCAGGGGTCGGGGTAGGACGGCGGGCTGCCTGCGGTCGCGGCGCGGAGCCGCGCAGCGTCTTCTGCGCGGCCAGATCTGCGATAGGCCTGCCCAAGGAGATAACTGGCATAGGGATGATTGATGAGCGTGTTCAGTTCTTCGAGAACGGGAACAGCTTCATTGGGTCGGTCGAGATCCATAAGGCACCGGGCGAGTCCCACGCGGTACGCAGCGCCATCCGCCGCCGGCGTGGCGGCGCGTCGGTCAATCGCCGCGGCTTGTTCAAAGAGCGGCAGGGCCTCACTCGCTCGACCTTCGTCAAGTAGCCAAAAGCCGGGCCTCCACCAGACCGAGAGGTGGTCGGGCGCCAATACTTGGGCAGATTGAAGGGTGGTGATTGCAGCATCCGACTGGCCTGATTGATGCAAGGCTTGGCCGAGATAACTCCATGTCGCAGGGTGCGAGGGGTCAAGCATCGAGGCTTGCTCCAATGCTTCTGCGGCCTCGGAAGGAGAACCATTGGCGAGATACAGCAGGCCGAGTTCTCGTCGCCCTGGGGCTTCCGGGGCTGCGGCGTTGAGCGTTTCGAGCTGACTGGTAATGGCTTCAAGCACCTCTCCCCCGAGGGCTTGGGCATGCCGGGGCGTGGGTGGTGGCCCGACCGGCGGGGTGGCAGGCTTACAAGAGGTACATATCAGCAACACGGCAAGCAGAAGGATTCGGTGCATGGGGCGATTGTACGGGCAGCGGCGGCCCGCGCCTGACCCGTATCATCTGAAGTTCATGAGCCTCCGCTACTACGCCGCAGCCTGCCAAACGGCCTTCGACTCACCCACGAGTCGGTCCGAGATCAGCGAGCGGACGGACCGAATGCTTGCGATTGCAGAGCAAACCATCGTTGGGTATGAGCCATTCTTCGATGTGCGGCTGTTGACCTTCCCGGAGTTTGCCCATGCAGTGCCTATTCATACTGATGTCAAGCGACTTCGAGAAGATCTTGCCGTTGAAGTTCCAAATGACCACATCGAACGATATGCCGCCCTTTGCAAACAGTATGGCTGCTGGATTCAGACGGGCACGTTCTTAGAGCGAACCGAGGAGCACCCCGAGGCCGTCTTCAATACGACGGTGCTTGTCGGCCCCGGTGGCGTGGAGTCGATCTACCGCAAGGTGAATCCGTGGATCCCATGGGAGGTGCACACCTCCCCCCATGATCTTGATCCGGAGGGTGACCATTTTCCCGTTGCTGATACAGAGATCGGCCGCATTGGAGCGGCCATTTGCTACGACTGGCTCTTTCCCGAAGTGTTGCGAGAGATGGCTTCCAAAGGCGCCGAGGTGTTGTGCCGGCTCTCTGCATATATGGACCCGTGGGGCGCGACGCCGCCGATGGATTGGTGGACACTTTTCAATCGAGCACGGGCTGCTGAAAACATGTGCTACGTCGTGGCATCGAATCAGGCCGCTCATCAGCATCAGTATCCGCCATTTTCGTGGCCGGGAGGGAGCATGGTGGTTGACTTCGATGGTCGCATCTTGGCCCAAGCAGATCCGGGTCCGGGTGAGAAGGTTGTCGTTGCGCCAATTGATATCGGTGCGCTTCGCCACGAACGCGATCGTCGACTCGGTCACGATATGCGATCACATCACCGCCCTTCGGCCTACCACTATGGACAACAACCAGGATTGCTTCCAGCGCAGAGTCCGTTGACCGTTGAGGGCTTGCGAGAACGAATTAAACAATCACGGGAGCAGCAGTCATGAAGTGGTGCGGAGTTGTCCTGATGTGTGTTGTGTTGATCGGCTGTGAGCAGGTTGCCCCAGCACTAGATCATCCAACTGATGCAGCAACAATTGCCCGGCACAACGAAGCTGTCGCAGCCATGGGGGGGTTCGACTACGAGTCTGCCATGGCGATTCTTGCGGAGCTCACGGCCAAGTACCCGTGGTGGAACGATGCGCAGGTCGACCTTGCCATTGCTCAGCTCAACCGGCAAGCCGAGGGTGATGATGAGGCGGCGCTCACGCGGCTCGCAGCGGTTCTGGAGCGATCATCGCATCATGAACGGGCGCATTTTGCCTCGGGCATTCTTCGGTTGCATGCGGGCGAGATCGATTCAGCTGCCGCTCACTTTGAAGTGGTCGTGCGATATGACCCGGCAGATGCCTACGCTGCGTACTACCTCGGCCAAGTTCGGATGCAGCAGGGTGACATGGCCGCGGCTGTGCCCCTCTTTGCTCAGGCCATTGGGGCTGACCCTTATCTTCGCAGCGCGTACTACGCCGGGGCGCAGGCAGCGCGGCGGGCCGGTGATTCCGAGCAAGCGAAGGAATGGCTCGAGGTCTTTCAACGGATGGAGCACAATCCACGAGCGCACCTCGCGGAAATTAAATACACGCGGATGGGACGCAAGGCCGAAGTGGTCGCCATACCCGCAGGTGATGTGGATCCACGACCGTTGCCAGCAGGGCCGATCTTTGATCGCAGCGCAGCGGACTTTATCGGCAGCCACGAGTCCGGGCCGTTTCATGCCATTGGTCTTGGGTGGATTGGCGATGGCCAGTCTTTGGCGTTGATGTCTCATGAGCATGGCAGTGATCTGTATCGTTTGTCCGCGCCGGGATTGCTTGAACAGGTCAAAGGCATGTCGGGTCTTACAGCGGTTGACAATGTGAACGCGAGCCTGTGGGGCGATGTGAATGCCGACGGCCAACTTGACATCTTGCTCCTTCGCAGCGGCGAAAATGAATTGTGGCTCGGTCAAGGCGAGGCGATGTTTGAGCGAGACGCCGCGTTTGATGTGGGCGAGTCCGGGCAGTCGGTTGACGGCGCGATCTTTGATGCCGATCACGACGGCGACCTTGATGTCTTTGTTGTGAACGAACAGGGGGCCCCGTGTGAACTGATCAATAACAATGGTGATGGATCATGGCAGGTCGTTTCGGATACGTCTTCTGGCTTTCCAGGCAATGCTCAGCATTCGCGGCAGGTCGTGGTCGCGGACTTTGATGGAGATCTTGATAGTGATGTCCTCGTGATCAATCAGCAGCCACCGCACATGGTGTGGCTCAATGATCGGTTGTGGGACTGGACACAGGGCGGCGAGGAGTGGAACGAACTGCTCGCTGCAGACATTGCCGCCGCCGTGGCCGCTGACGTGGATGCAAACGGTGCAATGGAAGTGGTGTCACTCGATCAGGCCTCGACGGTGCGTGTGTGGTCGCGCGATGTTGACCGGTGGCGGTCGTCGGAGATTGCTACATCCACGAAGACGCCGCCGGATCTTGGTGATGGCGTACACCTGGAACGATCGACCGCACGGCCACGGCGATTGGCCGTCGTTGATGTGACAGGTAGTGGGCGGCTCAACGTGATTCGCGAGTCGGGATGGGTCGCGGACAATCAAATTGGGCGGCCGGCTGTGCTCGATGTATTGGCCTCTGACGGGCGGCAGTTACAGTCATTTCAGGCGGGCCGGGACTGGGCGCTTGTGCAGGACGTGGTCGGCGCTGGGCCGGGGATGATTTGTGTCGGCGATGGGGGCACCATCGTCACGATTCCAGCCGGGAGTGGCAGGTTCCCATTTGTCGATATCACGCTCGCTGGCCGAACCGATCCAGGGCAGTCGATGCGGAGCAATGTCAGTGGTATTGGAGCGGCGGTGGCTGCCCGGGTTGGTGACAGGTGGACCATGACCGGTGCAGTACGCACAGCCGCTGGGCCAGGCCAGAACTTGCAGCCATTGTCAATTGGTCTCGGTGGTCACGATGAAGTTGACTTCGTGTCGATTGACTGGTCCGATGGCGTATTGCAAACCGAGCCGCACTTGAAGCCGGGCTCTGTGCATGTCATTGCCGAGACGCAGCGGCAGCTGTCCTCGTGCCCTGTCATCTTTGCATGGGATGGTGAGCAGATGCGGTTCTTGACCGACTGCCTTGGTGTGGGCGGGATGGGCTTCATGATCGACCCATCAACGTACGCGACACCACGGCCGATGGAGCGAGTGCTGCTCCCTCGGGGCGTCATGTTGCCTCGAGATGGGCAGTTTGAAGTAGTACTGGCCGAGCCGATGCAGGAAACCTGTTATCTCGATGCAGTCACGCTTGAGACGATCGACGTGCCCGATGGGTGGGAAGTCTTGGCAGATGAGCGGATGGGAACCGGCGATCCGATGCCGACGAGTGAACTGTTGTTTGCGAGAACAAGTCTGTTGCCGGTTGCCGCGAGGAATGCTCGAGATGATGATGTGCTTGAACAGGTGCGAAGTGTTGATTCTGTTGCCATCTCGCCTGGCGTCATTGATGGCCGGTTCATCGGCCGGGTGGTTGAGCCATCCGTACTCGTACTTGAGTTCGATTCGCCGCTTGCCGATCTGCCAGGTCATCCCATGCTCGTTGTTGATGGGTGGGTGGAGTACCCCTATTCCCAGACGATGTTTGCGGCGTGGCAGGCCGGTCTCTCATATTCACCGATGTCAATCGAGGCTCGTGGAGGTGACGGGCAGTGGCATAGTGTGCACGCTGATATCGGCTATCCCGCTGGCATGCCCCGCACGAGTGTATTTCCACTTGAGGGCCTTGCTCAGGACGTGACGGCGATTCGAATTCAGACCGACCTTGAACTGTACGTAGACGCGGCGAGAGTCGTTGGCGTTGAGCCGTGCCCCGGAGCGAGAATCCGCCGAACTATGCCGGCCACCGCGACTGTGGAGCAGGTGGGCTATCCCCATCGAATTCACCATGAACAGCGACGACCAGAATACGACTGGTCTGACCGGGTGCCGTTTTGGGACACTCGCACACAGCGTGGCGAGTACACGCAGTTTGGAGATGTACAGGCTGTCGTTGGTGGCGTGGGTGATGGCGTAGCGGTGTTTGGCGCGGGCGAGGCTGTGCGGCTGCGATTTGATCCTTGTGCCCCAGTTGCTCAAGGCTGGACACGCACCCATGTGCTGGATGTGCGGGGATGGTGCAAGGACATGGATTTCATGACCGGGCAGGGCGAAACGGTCGAGCCAGTTCCGGGTGACGGCGGGGCGGAGCATCTCAGGACGCGGCATCGATCAGGGTGGTAGGACGCGGTTCCGTGCAGGGTCAGGCCCCTCGCCGGGCACACGCCCACGAGTTACACCAGGGCATTGGTCGGTGTGGTGACAGGCGCCGGCTGCGTATTCACACATGAAAATCAGCGGTGTGCGGCGTGGTCTGGCCGAATACTGGGTACTGATCCTCGTTGTCCCGGAGGAAGGACTTCATTGATGCCGCAGCCTGCTGCAAACAATCGACGCCCGAAACTCGATCCTGCTGTCATTGCTGACCGCCGTCGTCGCTGGAAGAAGCCCGCTGGAGCTGGCCCGCGGGTTGGGTTGTGGTGGTTGCTGTGGGTGAGTTTGGCTGTGTTTGCGTTGCTAATCGTCAACTCGGTCTATCTCGTGGGCATCCGGGTGCTGGCTCACGCAACCGGTGAGTCGTATGAGGACTGGTTTTATATGACCATGTTCCTCTCTCACCTGGTACTTGGGCTCGCCATCATTTTGCCCATTATTGGCTTTGGCGTGCTGCATATGCGGCGGACCCATGACCATCCAAATCGCCGAGCCGTCAAGGCGGGGTACGCCCTCTTCAGTGCTTCGATCATTGTGCTCGGGACGGGCATCGTCTTGGTGCGTATTGAGGGCATCATCGATATTCGCAATCCCGCCCTCCGCGGGGCCGCTTGGTGGCTCCACGCCATCGTGCCGCTGCTGGTGATTTGGCTCTTCATTCTGCATCGATTAGCCGGGCGGCGAATGAAGTGGAAGCTCGGCCTGACCTGGGCGAGTGTTGCTGCTGTGTTTGCGGTGGTCATGCTCTCGCTGCAGTCCCAAGATCCACGCAAGTGGAATGTAGAAGGCAATCCTGCTGGCGATGCGTATTTCTTCCCGTCACTGGCTCGGACCGTGAGCGGTGACTTTATCCCCGCCGAAGTGCTCGACAACGACGAATACTGCCTGAAGTGCCATGCCGATATTCACGACTCCTGGATGCACAGTGTGCATCGGTTCTCATCATTCAATAATCCGGTGTATCTCGCCTCAGTGACCCAGACGCGTCAGGTCGCGATGGACCGCGATGGCGATGTGGCCGCCTCACGATTCTGCGCCGGGTGCCACGACCCCGTACCGTTCTTCAGCGGCGCGTTCAACGATCCGAACTACGACATGGAAAATGACCCTACCGCTTCGGCGGGCATTACGTGCACTGCGTGTCATGGCATTACGCACATCAACTCCCCTCGGGGCAATGCAGACTACACCATTGATGAGCCGCCGCACTATCCATTCACGTTCAGCGATGACCCCTTCTTACAGTGGGTCAATTTGCAACTGGTCAAGGCGAAGCCAGAGTTTCATAAGAAATCGTTCTTGAAGCCGCTGCACCAGACAGATCTATTCTGCGGCACATGTCACAAGGTTCACTTGCCCGAGGAACTCAATCACTACAAGTGGCTCCGAGGTCAAGATCATCAAGACACGTTCCGGCTCAGCGGCGTGTCAGGTCATGGCATTGGCAGTTTTTATTACCCGCCAATTGCTCAGGTCAATTGCAATGACTGCCATATGCCACTTATGCCATCGGCCGACTTTGGAGCCATGGTGCGAGATGATTCTGGCATCAACACTGTGCACGATCATATGTTCCCATCCGCGAATACGGCCATGCCTCGCCTCGTGGAGATGCCTGATTCAGACCGAGCGGTCGAGAAGCATCAGGAGTTTTTGGAAGGCGTCATGCGAGTTGACTTGTTTGGGCTCAAGCAGGGTGGGACGATCGGCGGCGACCTCGTGGCGCCGCTCGGTGGTGACATCATTCCAGAGCTTGTCCCTGGTGAAGAATACCTTCTCGAAGCCGTGATTCGGACAGTCAAGATGGGGCATGTGTTCACGCAGGGCACGTCGGACTCCAATCAGGTCTGGATGGAGCTTGAAGTCTCATGCGGCGATGAAGTCGTCGGTGTGAGCGGTGCGATGGACGCAGACGGCGTCGTGGATCCCTGGTCGCACTTCGTGAATTCATTTGTGATTGACCGCGACGGCAATCGCATCTCGCGGCGGAATGCCCAAGACATCTTCACGGCGCTCTATAACCATCAGATTCCACCAGGAGCGGCCGATGTGGTGCATTACCGATTCCGCGTGCCTGACGACTGTGATCAACCAATTCATATTGCTGCTGTGCTGAAATACCGCAAGTTTGACACGACGCTCATGCGCTTTGTCAAGGCTGATGCTGATTGGGTCAATGATCTTCCCGTGACGGTGCTGGCCGAGGACGATATTAGTTTGCCGGTTGTTGGAGGCGTGTCTGTGGAAAATGCAGACGAAACTGTGCCTCCGTGGATGCGGTGGAATGATTACGGCATCGCCTTGTTTCGCAAGAGCGGCGCGGGTGAACTGAGGGGAGCTGAGGATGCGTTCAGCCGTGTCGAGTCATTTGGTCGTCCAGATGGGCCTATCAACTTGACGCGTGTGTACCTGAAGGAAGGCCGTGTGACTGAAGATGCGCCGGCCGCGATTGCGAGGGCCGCTGCGATGGAAGAGTCTCCAGCCCGGGCATGGCATCTTCTGTGGTTCGGAGGGCAAGTCGATCGGCAGAATGGCCGCATTGATGAAGCTATCGCGCAGTACAGGCAAGTCGTTGACGGGGGATTCGAACAGGCAGCGGGGCGTGGCTTTGATTTCTCTGAGGACTGGCGTGTGCTCAATGAACTTGGCAGCACGCTCTATCAACGAGCCAGAATGGCAAGGGGTAAGGCCCGAGCAGGTGAGCGAACGGCGTATTTGCGAGAGGCCGCTGACGTCTTTGAGGCGAGTCTGCTGCTTGATCCAGAAGGAATGCCCGCCCACTTTGGCCTCATGCAAGTCTTGCGAGATCTAGGCGACGAAGAGGGCGCCGCTCGGCACGAGGCCCTGCATGCCAAGTACAAGCCTGATGATAACGCCCGCGATAACGCCATTGCTGAAGCAAGAAAGCGATATCCCGCAGCGAATCGAGCTGCGGAGTCTGTGGTGATTTACGAGCTGAACTCGCCTAGTGAGTCGCAACCAAATGGTGACCGCCCATGAGTGATGACAATCGCAGGCTCGACCAAGACGATCTTGATGATCTTGAAATTCATGACGACGCCATCATTGGGAAGGCATTTATGTGGTCGATGGTCGTGTTCGGCGGCATTGGTGTCGTCGGCCTGGCCATGTGGGCTGTCTTTGCGTTGCAGCACGAGGATGAAGCGAAGATTCTTGAGAAGGTTATTAGGCCACCTCAAACACTCGTCGCCGATGTAGCCGTCTTGCCTGATGTTCGCTTTGCTGACATTACGAAACAGGCGGGGTTCGATACGCCGCATGTTTCTGGTGCGGAGGGTGGCAAATTGCTGCCCGAAACGATGGGTGGTGGGGCGGCCTTTCTTGATGTTGACAATGATGGTGATCAGGACTTGCTGCTTGCGAGCGGTCAGTGGTGGCCAGGCTCGGCACGGGCTGGCGAAGCGGTGGCAAGCAGGCTGTATCTCAATGATGGGTCGGGGCAGTTTGCCTGGGCCGGGCCAGCATGGGATATCGGAGCCGGTGTGTATGGGACAGGGCTCGCGGTGGGAGATTGGGATGCTGATGGCCTTGTGGACGTGTTCCTCGGGGCAGTGGGCGGGGATCGGCTCTACCGCAATACTGGGCAAGGATTCGAAGATGTGACCGAGGCGGCCGGTGTTGCCGGCGACGCAGCGGCCTGGACCTCGAGTCCAGCCTTCCTTGACGTTGATGGGGACAGCGATCTCGATCTGTTTGTGCCGCGGTACGTCAAGTGGTCAGCTGAGAAGGACGAGGCCCTGAACTTCACGCTCAATGGCACAGACCGGGCTTATGGGCCTCCGAAGCAATATGAGGGGACTGTTTCCGCGTTGTGGCTTAATGAGGGTGACGGCACCTTTACGGACGCGAGTGAGCGTGCTGGCCTCCATGTGTTGAATCCGGCGACTGGCGCGCCTGTAGGGAAGTCGCTCGCCGTGGCTCCAGCTGATCTGGATCGAGACGGTGATATTGACCTGCTCGTGGCTAACGACACGACCCGCAACTTCTACTTCCGCAATCGAGGTAACGGCACGTTTGAAGAGGCTGGGGTGGATCTCGGCGTGGCATACGATCAGCAGGGCACCGCCACCGGGGCCATGGGTATTGATGTGGGGCATTACCGCAACAACGACACGGTCGGCATCGGCATCGGCAACTTCGCCAATGAGATGACAAGTTTCTACGTCAGCGAAGGTGGCCAAACGTGGTTCTCTGACGAGGCTGCCATTGAAGGAATCGGATCGCCCACGCGGCCGCTGCTTTCGTTTGGGCTCTTTTTTGTGGACTACGACCTTGATGGACGGCTCGACCTCTTTCAGACCAATGGTCACCTCGAAGAAGAGATCAATGAGGTGCAGGCAAGCCAGCAGTACCGCCA
>JABJQE010000068.1 GCA_018663565.1 Phycisphaerae bacterium | reverse complement strand
AGTGGTTCCGGAATGATTGCGGTTGGCCATGCCTCAGGTCCACTGCGAAGGGCCAATTTGGCGCCGAGAAGTCCGAGCATGGACGTGGCCGATCCCGTCGACCACAGTGCGCAGGCCTCGGACCGCATGGCCACCGCGGACAAGTTGGGGTCTGCCTCGCCGCTGAGCATTGACCGCCAACGGTCAGGCATTTCGCTCACGGCTTTGGCGGCCGCATGGGCCGCGCCGCCAAGCGCGTATTTGAGACCGCCGTGCACGATGCCTTGGCTCTGGATTGTTTGGCCAGCACCCAGGGCCGTGCGTTCAATGAGCCACGCGTGGCATCCACGTCGGTGGAGGGCATCGAGGGTAAGGAGCCCCGCTACGCCGCCGCCAATGATCACCGCATCGAGATGAAATGGTGTGTTACCCACTGAGTGGCCATGGTCCGCCCAGTAGCGGGCTGCGTCAAGCAGGGCGAGGCACCCGGTGACTGATAGAATGGACTTTTCCCTGATGGAGCACCGCTGCCATGAGACACACAGTTGTATTGATTCCTGGCGACGGGATTGGCCCTGAGGTTGCCGAGGCGGCCAGGTTTGTGTTGAAGGAAGCTGGAGCGAAGATTGACTGGCTGGAACGGCAGGCTGGCGTCGCAGCTGTTGAGCAGGGTTCGGCTGAGACACTCCCGATTGAGACCATTGAGGCAGTCCAGGAGCATCGGGTGGCGCTCAAGGGCCCATGTACAACGCCAATTGGCGAGGGATTTACATCGGTCAATGTGGCGCTTCGGAAGCGATTGAATCTCTTCGGAGCAGTTCGTCCCGTACGGAGCCTTCAGGGCGTGCCAACACGATTCTCCGAGCCGGGAGTTGACATCGTGATTGTCCGCGAGAATACCGAGGGGCTCTACGCTGGGATTGAGAATCAAGTGACTCCTGGTGTTGTGACAAGTTTGAAGGTGGTGACCGAGGACGCAAGCAGGCGAATCGCCCGCTTCGCCATGGACTACGCGGTGACCCGCTGCCGCAAAAAAGTCACAGTGCTACACAAGGCCAACATCATGAAGCTTGGTGACGGACTGTTTTTGCAATGCTGCCGTGATGAAGCTGCGCGATATGAGGGGCGTGTCGAGTATGAAGAACTCATCATCGACGCAGGCAGCATGCGGATCGTCCAGAGGCCGGAAGACTTCGATGTTTTGCTCTGCGAAAACCTCTATGGCGATGTCATGAGTGATTTGTGCGCAGGTCTAGTTGGTGGACTCGGCGTAACGCCAGGGGCAAATTTTGGTGGAGATCACTGCGCCGTATTTGAGGCCGTACACGGATCCGCACCGGATATTGCCGGCCAAGGCGTTGCGAACCCCTTGGCCCTCATCATGAGTAGTGTGATGCTGCTTCGCCACCTCGCCTCCACTACAGGCGATACTGCGTGCGCGGAGGTGGCTGATTGCATTCGGGATGCGTACAACGCAGCCTTGGTGGCCGGCGAGAAGACGCGAGATCTGAGCGGTTCGCTCGGCACCATGGAATTCGCCGAAGCGGTCGTGCGACACGTGCGGCTGGGAGTTTGACAATGCGAATGAGTGACTGGGATATTCCCGGCAGCGAAGGCCTGCCGATTCGGGGTACGACTCACCAGCCCGAAGGCGACCCGCGAGGCGTCATCATTCTTGTGCATGGGTATCTCGGCTACAAGGACTATGGAATGTTTCCGTGGCTCGCAGCGCTGCTCTGCGAGGCCGGGCACATTGTGCACAGAGTGAATCTCTCGCACTCAGGCATGGATCATGGTCATGGCGACTTTGATCTTGATGTGTTTCTCCGTGACACGTGGAGCCGGGGAGTAGAAGACATCATGTGCCTGCTGAAGGCCATTGACCGGGGCGTGCTCGCTGGCCAAGAAAGCGGTGCCGTCTTGATTGGTCATAGCCGCGGCGGGTCGACGAGTCTGCTCGCGGCAGGGCGGCATGCTGATGACGAGGCCTTTGGCCGGGTTGTGGGTGTGGTGTCACTGAGCGCTCCTGCCAACCTTGATCGAATGACAAATGAATCCAAGGCGAAGATCCTCGCTGAGGGCTCGATTCCGTTGGAGTCGTCTCGAACTGGGCAGACTCTACAGATCGGCGTCGGATGGCTGCAGGAGCAGCGTGATGAGCCTGCGGCGCATGATCTACTCAGCGTGGTCGCCAAAATCAGGCCGCCAGTCGGCGTGCTTCACGGAGCCGACGACCCTACAGTGGCTGCTCATGATGCCGTGACAATCGCTCAGGCCAATCCACCACGGGTGCAGGTGCACATCGTGGACGGAGCGGATCACGTGTTCAACACGCCTAATCCCTTTGCCATTGATGCCGCACCGTCCAGGGAACTCGCTGAGGTCGGCGAGGTCATGACAGCGTGGATCGATTCTTGGATCCAGTAGCCATGGCGAGTCTCTGAAGGCAGACGCATTCCTATCCAGTTGTGGCGACGGCAGCGTTGGTCGTCTCGACAATAGGAAGTTCATCGCCACCGTCTGATTCGGGCATTGCGTCGCTTTGGGGTGCGTCAATAGCCCGCTCGGTAGCGGCCTTGCTCAGGCGACCGTCCTCACCGACTTCATCGATTCTCACGGTGACTCGTTTGGATACGCCGCGTTCAGGCTGCGTGACACCATAGAGTCGGTCACATACAAGCATTGACTGCTTGTTATGTGTGATGATGATGAAGTGGCTTCGGTCGAGGAACTGATCGATGGTGCTGCAGAACCGCGAGACATTGGCATCGTCCAGCGCCGCATCGACTTCGTCGAGGATGCAGAACGGGGCGGGACGTGACTTGAAGATGGACAGTAGGAGGGCCACGGCCGTCATGGTCTTCTCGCCGCCAGAGAGCTGACTGATAACGCGAGGTTCTTTGCCCGGTGGCTTGGCCTTGATCTCGATGCCGGATTCGAGCATGTCTACATTGCCGTCTTCATCAGGTACCAAGAAAAGGTCGGCGTTGCCGCCGCCAAACAATTGCCGGAAGAGTCCTTGCGGGCCCGCGAAGTGTTCGCGGACGTCTTTGAATGTGTCCTCGAATCGGGTGCGACTTGCGATCTCGAGTTCGCCGATAAGCGACTCGAGTTGTTCGCGGGCTTGGTCGATGTCGGCTACTTGCGTGATCAACCCTTCGTTGCGTTCCTCAAGATGTTGTTCTTCGTCGATCGAATCCAGATTGACGTTGCCAAGCTGCTTGATGCTCGCCTTGAGTTCAGTGACTTCCTGCTGCGCCGCCTCGCGGTCGAGTGTGGAAGTCTCGTCACGCGGGAGATCTTTCCAAAGCGGGAACTCAATTGACAGGTCTATTCCAAGTTCTTCGATCGTGCGTTCTTCGAGGTTCTCTCGCTTGACCTCTGCTTCACGCCTGCTCAGTTCGAGTGCTGTGTGATCGCGGTCAAGAATGGAGCCTTGTTGACGGGCGGCGCGAACGTCTTCGGCTGCTTGGGCCGTGGCTTGCTTGGCATCCTCGACATGCTGCAGGGCCTTGCTCATATTGCCCTGGGCAGCAGTGGCCGCTTGTGAGGAGGCGGTTTGTTTGTGTGTTGCAGTCTCAATGGCTGCTTCGAATTGATCAAGTTGGGCCGTGCGTCTGCCAATGTGTTCGCTGAGGGTTCGTTTTCTTGCTGCCTGTTCTTCGGCAGCAGATTCGACGTGCCGGCGTTCACGCTGAGCGGCCTGGTGTTGTTCAGCAAGACGACCAGCCTCAATTCGAATAGCGCTGAGGGTTTCTTGAGCAGTCT
>JABJQE010000067.1 GCA_018663565.1 Phycisphaerae bacterium | reverse complement strand
GCTCGATTCGCAGACCGTAAAGCTCGACTGGTTCACCTGGAGACAGCGTGTGAATGTCCACATCGGCAATGAATGAGTCGTTGACATTTTCATGTTTGAGGAAAATGTGCTTATAGACCCGTTCCAGATGCTCAATCGTATGTGGCTCAGCCCAAACATTAATCGGTGCGTGTTGCTTGATGTTGAAGCGTCGCACCTCGTCAAGTCCGAAGGTGTGATCGACATGATTATGTGTAAAGAAGATGCCGTCACACCGCGTGATACCAGCACGAAGCACTTGCTGACGAAGGTCTGGAGAAGCGTCGATCAGGATGACGCGATCATCACCGTTGGTATCAACCCAACACACCGCTGCGCTGGTACGAAGGCGTTGGTCTCGGGGATCGTCAGATGTACATGTGGGGCAATCACACCCAATCGTGGGCACGCCTGCGGATGTTCCAGACCCAAGCACAATGCAGCGAACGTCGGTAATCATGCTTTGGTCGCCGATTCGACCTGAAGGCACGCTGCTGCCGTAGCGGCGGGGTCTTTGCTGCCGCAGATAGCACCGCCAACTGCGACGCCCTTGGCACCTGCCGCGGCGACGTCTGAAATATGGACGGGGTGAATACCACCAATTGCAAGGTGGGGGAGTGATCCAATGAGCGGCAGCGTTTCGCTCACGCGGCCAAGACCCGCTGCAACCAAATCTGGCTTGGTTGGTGTTGTGTAGATCGGCCCGATCCCGATGTAGTCCGCCCCAGATTTGACCGCGGCACTCGCTTCGGCAACGCCATGTGTACTGAGGCCAATGATCAATCTCCGGCCACATTGTGTGCGAGCTTCGGCAATTGGAAGGTCTTGTTGACCAAGATGTACACCATCGGCCCCAGCAGCAAGCGCCACATCAAGACGGTCGTTGACGATGACTGGAACACCCGCGAGCTGGCAGATGCCCATGACGGCTCTGGTTCGTTCGAGAAGTGAGGCCGCGTCCATGCGTTTCTCGCGAACCTGGACGCAATCAACACCCCCTTCGATGGCTGCTGTGAGGACCTCTTGCCAAGGAAGCGTGCACATCGACTCGGTCAACACCAGGCACAGCCGCCACTGATCTGCCCCGCCACCCACGCGGCGCTCCACCCAAGCTCCAAGGTCATACAGGCGGTACCGGAATGCCTCAAGCACGGTTGCCGTGGCCGGATGGTCTAGTTTGGCGACTTCTTCGAGACTCCGCAGGGCCTCAGCACCGCGGCGAGTAGCGGCTGCAGCCACATCGGACAGGTCGCCGCGAGCCTGCTCGGATGCTGTATTCGTGTGCGTGCCGACATCGCCAGCGGTGTCGCGGGACCAAATTGTCTGGTCACTTGACCAAATCGAATCGGCAACGCCGCGAAGGTCATGGCGAAGGTGCTTCAGTTCACTGCTGGTCTTTGCATCGTCGAGGATGAACCTCGCAATGTCTTCAAGAGTGCGAATGCCCTCGCCAGCGCGATTGAGGGCGGCGTCGATGAGGCGGTGGAGTGGCATGAGATGGGTAGTGTAGCGCGGCTTCGCCGTTGGGGGAATTGAGCGGGGTCGGTCCCCGCCTCAGGGTCTGACCCAGAACATTCCTCGCTTCAACCGAAAGTACTGAAAGCGTCAGTGGTCAACCGATTCCCTGATACATGTATCGCACTATTCGTACCGGATCTCCACGACGCAGCGTCCTCGTTGCTGGCATAACGTCAACATCCAAACGGTTGCCCGCTGCGCTCAAGTCGCTCGATACGCAGTGTGGGGGTGGTCTTGAGGCCGCCCGCACGCGGCCAGGGTTCTCTGGGGAAGCGGGTCAGATTTCGGTCGGCAGCGATTCGGCCATCCTGATCGGACTCGGCAGTGAGCACCCGACACCACAATCTCTTCGAACTGCTGGCGCTTCTCTGGTCGCGGCCCTCCATGCGATGAATGCTTCAGCTGCGCAGATCGAGTTCGGGGGATGCCTCAGTGGCCCACTTGCCAAGAAGATCGCCCATGCATCACAGGCCATTGCTGAAGGGGTCGTGCTTGCCAACTGGCGGCAAGAATCCTGGCGAGGCTCGGCGGCTCGCGGGGACGCTGCTTCAGGAACACTTGTCCTCACAAGCAAAGACGGGGCCACGCGAGGTGGGCTTCGGCGAGGCTGCATTATGGCCGATGGTGCCAATGAGGCCCGCAGGCTCGGATCCACGCCGCCGAACATCGCCAACCCTGCTTGGATCGCCAAACAAGCCCGCAGCATGGCCAAGCGGCACACGGGGCTCTCGTGCAGTGTGATCTCGGCCGCCAAAGCCAAAGAGCTTGGCATGGGTGGCCTTACGGCGGTTGGCATGGGCTCATCGAGCCCGCCGTGCCTCATTCACCTCAAATGGAAGCCCAAGTCCGTCAAGAGCAGCGAACGAATCGCGCTTGTGGGAAAAACTGTGACCTACGATACGGGTGGATATTCGCTCAAGATCTCCAATGGCATGAAGGGAATGAAGTACGACATGTGTGGCGGAGCTGCGGTGCTCGGAGCCATGCAGACTATCGCAACCCTGAAACTGCCAATTGAAGTGCACGCGGTCCTTCCTGCAGCCGAGAACATGGTGTCCGAGCGGTCATATCGGCCCGACGACATTATCGAGATGTACAACGGCGTCACGGTTGAGGTCACGAATACCGATGCCGAGGGGCGGCTCGTACTTGCCGATGCGCTCGCCTGGACGTGCAAAAAGATCAAGCCCACACAGGTCATTGATATTGCAACTCTGACTGGTGGCGTGGTCGTTGCCCTTGGTGAGTGGTGCAGTGGGCTGTGGTGCAAAGATGTACCACTTCGCCGAACTATTCAAGATGCTGGCGACGCCTGCGGTGAGCAAGTCTGGCGAATGCCGCTCTGGAAGGAACACCGCGACTTCATGCGAGCCCGACACGCTGACATCTGGAATTCTGGACCCAAACGAGATGGCCACCCAATTCAAGGCGCCGCCTTCCTCTCGTACTTCGTGGACCCAGATGTGCCGTGGGCCCATGTCGATATTGCCGGGCCGGCCACTACCGATTCGGCCACCGATCTCTATGTCGTAGGGCCAACCGGCTGCGGAGCACGGCTGTTGGCTGAAACTGCTGCGAGTTTTATCTCAGTGTGAGGCAGCGAGGAGCGACTCGATGCGAGCAGGGATGACCTCAGCAAACTGAGCGGCAATAGCGTCGTAGGCGAGCTGCCCACACCCAATGGGGTCCGCAACGCCCTGTCCTGATGGATCGAGCATGTGCACCTTGGCAATAGCTCCAGCGTCATCGCCAAGAAAGGATCGAATCGCATCAACATGACTCGATGTCATACACAACACCAAATTAGCCTTCTGTACCATTTCGGCGGTCAGTGCCTTGGACCGCCCATCGTGCGTGATTCCCATCCTGTCGAGTGCCCCGATCGTCTCTGGTGATGGGCGGGCACCATCCAAAGCAGCTATTCCTGCCGAACCAACAAAAATTGACTGTGGGGCATCGGCAAAATATGAGCGTGCAATCGCCTCGGCCATGGGGCTTCGGCAGGTATTTCCAGTACACACAAAGAGGATCGTGTTCACAGTGACATCATAGGGATTCCATCCTCTTTCACTGCTTGCCCTTGCACCATTGGTCAGATTCGGATTGAATACAGCGCAACCCATACAGGAGAATTACAGGTGGAGTTCATTCCCGCCGATGAAGCGGCAAGTGTGATCACAGATCACGGCATCGAATTCGAAAGTCCAGACGAGGATCACATCTATTTGCGAATGCGTGACGGCGAGACCGTCTTGCACCACCACATGGCGGTCGCGAGTATTGAATGTGTTCCTCGAGAGGGCGCTATCGTTCACGAGATTTCCGAGGACCGCCTCCCGGATGTTGTCGACCGCTTGATGCACAAGTTGCATCACTCACAGTTGCTGCTGATTCCAGTTGGCAAGTGGCGAAGCGTGTTCGACGTGGTGGCGTTCAGCCTCGCCGCAAATGAAGAGTGGCAAGAAATTGACGCGGCCGCCACGGTTGAGTTGAATTCACGCGACCCGTTGCTTGCCGACACTGGGGATCTAAACCTGTTGTGTGAGTTAGTCAAAGCGCTCATGAGTGACTCTGAAAAGCCAGACCAAGGGCTCATGATGATTTCGGTTGGACAACCTGTTGTTGTTGAAATCGTTCCAACTGGTGGCATTCGGTTGAGTTTTGGAAATCCAGCCATCGCCGACGAACTCGCTGAAGTCTACACGTCCTAACACCCGGAACTGCAAAGGCACACCACCATGCCGCCAACAGGGCGAACCAAGTCCATCCAGAACCTCGTCGACAAAGCCAATGAATCAATTGGTCAAGAAGCGTGGTTTGATGCTGAACAATCACTCGATCGCGCACTGGCCATGAGCCATGGCCGGCACGACTATCAGGGCATGGCCGAAATTCTCGACCTGCTTCAACAAACTCGTGCTGGATGGAATAAGCGGGCCTATGCCTCCCGCGCGGCAGTTCGCGTTGTGGATGATGAAGTTGAAGACTCCATGGAGGTTGAACAGGGTCGATACCTCGTGCAGCCGCCGCTCGTTGGCGCGGATGCCAGACGGCTTCGGCTACTGGCCCTTGCAGGTGGCGTACCCGCCATGGTGTTGTGCCGTGAACCAAAGACACAACTTGGGTTGATTCCCGTTGTAGCCATTGGGCCACTCGGTGCTATTCGAACCAAGGTAAAGCCACCCAAGGATCTGAAGAAGCCACCAGTCAAGTGGTACCGTGACGCGTTTGCAAGCCTGGCAGAAATATCTCTTGAAAAGATCAATCCAAACCATATTGCATCTCGCAAGCTTGAAGCCATGCTTGGCCTGCTGGACACAATTCCAGAGAGTGGCATGTTGCACGAACAAGCAATCGCACTGTGCCTTGAATCGGCCAACGAGGAGGCGTAATCGGGGGATAGTGAACAGTCGCTTCCAAACGTAGATCATATGAGCACTAAACACAGCATTACCGTTCGCCTCGCAATGTCGTACACCATTAAGAATGTCATTGTGGCCATTGTGTGTTTGGTGCTCGGACTCTGGGGCGTGTGGGATTACGTCGAAGTCATCCCTCGCCAAGAACGGTTCTTCTCTCGAGCAGAGGTCTGCCGCACCTTCAATCTGTTTGCTGAACCGATTGTGACTGGCGGTGAAAAGGCAGTGGACGCAAAAGCAAACACCTTCATGACAGCCGTCGTTGACAATCTTGCCATTGAGGGTGGCAATTCTGTCGTTGCAGAAATTGACGGGCTGCAAGCTGCTGTTGAAAGTGGTGGGGGACAAGCCGTCGACAAACTTGAGCGTTTGCTCGTCAATAAATTGCTTCCAGAAGCAATGACTCGTGCTACAGAAGCACGGGATGCCAAAGATGGCGCCACGATCCAAACTGGACCAACAAGCGAGAGCACCTGGTTTCTTGCCGAGGCCGCCATGCTTGGGGGTGTTCGCACGCCAACTCAGGGCAATGGGTCTACAAGTGACGTCCTTCGACAAGGCCTCCAACTTGCGCAAATTCAACTCGATCTCTATGGCGATGTCGAGCAGCCATCGGCATATGACCGACCTATGCAGTGGCTATTCATTCTGTGCTTACCATTTGTGCCGTATTACATCTGGTCGATCGTTGTAAATCGACGACGGCGATACGCGCTCGACGCCGATGGCACGTTGCACCTGCCTGGCGAGATCTGGTCACCCAAAGATGTCGCTGATATCGACATGCGCCGGTGGATGAAGGCCAGCAAGGCCTGGGTGGTCCACACAGATGGGCACCGTGTGCTCCTTGATGACTACCTCTTCAAGGGAATCTTCCGAATCGTTGGTGAACTCGCCGCTGCCCGATACCCAGATCAGTGGACCGATGAGGCCAAGAAAGTGAAGGCTGACGCCTCGGCAACGCAAGAGAAGTCTTCTGACGAGGGTTGAAATACCGATCGGTTGACTCCCAATAAGGGAGCAGACATATGCCACACACCCCTGCCCAGCCTGTTCCGTTTCGGCAAGTACGGCCAAATGGTCGATTGCACGAGCCCTCGGTGTCAGAATCTGACATGCGAATGGCTGTGCTGTGCCATGTGTTTGTGGCGCTGAGTGGCTTCACTGGGCTGCTCTTTTTGATTTCGGTCGTCCTCTGGCTCGAGGGCAAGAATCGATCCGCATTCATTGACGACCATGGCCGCGAGGCCTGCAACTTCATACTCAGCATGTTGCTGTGGGGATTCCTGCTTGCGGCCACCGGTATAGGGCTTCTCTTGGTGTGGGTACCCATCGTGCTTGTTATCGCACTTCCGATTCGATCTGCAATCATTGCATCGAACAGAGAATATGTGCGGTACCCCCTGACCGTTCGGTTTCTGTGAGTGAATGGGGTTGGGCCTCACAGTGGAAACAACCTCAAAGAGATGAACCATTCCAAAGCCCCCGTGTGGCGACTGACCCGTGGTGCCGCCTAGCCGCGTAGCCCTCGCATACTATGCCATGATGCCACTCTTGGAAGCACGCAATCTCATTAAGTCCTACACCGGCCGGCGGGTCGTTGATGGGGTGTCGTTCCACGTTGACAAGGGTGAGATCGTTGGGTTGCTTGGCCGCAATGGAGCCGGCAAGACAACATCGTTCCGGATGGTCATTGGCATGATCACACCCGAGGGTGGCACGGTGCACTTTGATGGGAAAGATGTCTCACGAGAACCCATGTTTCGACATGCTCGACTTGGTATGGGCTACCTCAGCCAGGAGCCGAGTGTCTTTCAACGCATGAGTGTTCGCGACAACCTCATGGCCATCTTGGAAACACGTGATCTCTCTCGAGAACAACAGAATGATCGGTGCAATGAATTGATGTCGCAGTTCGGTCTTGAACACAAAGCCAAAGAAACAGCGCGAACCTGTTCTGGTGGCGAACGCCGGCGACTTGAAATTGCTCGCGCGATGGTCACCGAGCCCACCATGTTGTTACTTGATGAACCATTTGCGGCTGTCGATCCGCACACCGTCGAAGAGCTGCAGCATGAAGTTTCTCAGCTTCGTGACAAGGGAATCTCAATCCTTGTTACTGACCACAATGTGCAGCAGACCCTTCGGATTTGCGACCGGGCCTACATTATTCACCATGGGAAAAACCTCAAAGAAGG
>JABJQE010000066.1 GCA_018663565.1 Phycisphaerae bacterium | reverse complement strand
CACCGCGACGAACCGGTTGGCGGGCAGGATGTCCAGCTCACGATCGACGCTCGTGTGCAGGCGAAACTCGAGGCGGTGCTCGATCCAAGTGTTGGGCTGACTCAGGTGCAGTCGTGGCATGAGAACACCGACGAACTTCCGCTGGGAACGGTACTGCCGGCAAGTGTGGTGGTGCTCGATATTGAGACGGGCGAGATCATCGCCATGGCATCGACTCCTGCTGCAGCAGATATGGGCGACATGACAGCAGCTGAGTTTGAGTCCTTGCAACCCTGGCTCATTCGACCCGCGCAGATTGCTGCGCCGCCGGGGTCCATCATCAAGCCATTGGTGCTTGCAGCCGCGGTGGGCGAAGGTGTTGTGGGCCTTGATGAGCATATTGAGTGCACCGGGCATCACTTTGACAACCAGCCAGAGATTGCTCGGTGCTGGATCTATCGGCCGAGGTATGGCATGGCGACGCACGGTGATCTCGGCGCGGTTGAGGCGATTGCACGCTCGTGCAATAGTTGGTTCTACGAACTTGGTGATCGGCTTGGGCTTGCTCGGCTCAGTGAGTGGCTTGGAAGCATGGGCCTTGGCGAGACGGTTGACATCGGCCTGACTCCGCCGTGGTTTGATGCCCCAGTCGAGGCATCCGGGAGCCGCCCAGACACAGCGACTGTTGAGGCGCTTCAACGCCGCGGCGAAGAGATATTTGAATCGGTGATGATGGGTATTGGGCAAGGCCGCACAACGTGGACGCCACTTCAGGCGGCGAACGCCTATGCGACGCTTGCTCGCGAGGGTCGACGTGTTCCACCAACGGTCGTGCGTGGCTATCGCTCGGCCGATGTGCAGCAAGGCCGTCCGATGTCGCCACGGCTTGTCAATACCATCATCGCTGGGCTTGAAGATGTGATCGGGCAACCATATGGGACGGGGCATCATCTATCGCTTGAGTCAGGACGTGAGCCAATCTTCCGTGTCAAAGGTGCGCGGATTGCTGCAAAGACAGGCACAGCGCAGGCTCCTCCATGGCGGCGCGATCTTGACGGCGATGGCACCATTGAGAAGGGCGAACGTGTGGCTGGCCTTGAGCATTCCTGGGTGGTGGGCCTAGTTGGAAACGCGGATGGCCCGTGGCGATACGCCTACGCTGTACTCGTTGAGTACGGCGGATCCGGAGGGCGAGTTGCTGGGCCAATTGCAGATCAGGTCATTCGCGTGCTGCAAGACGAGTCGTATGTGAGTGGAGGCGATTCGTGATTCGCTCGAGTCCATCTCTTGTCCGTCCTCGGGGCGGCCTGAGTCCTGCCCCGCGGCGAACCTGGCTCAGCCGTGTCAACTGGGGAACGCCGGCATGGTTGTGCTTCGCTGCTGCGCTGGCATTGACCTTGATGGGCCTTGCGGCCATCGGCACAACGCGGCCGGATCTTGTGCCCAAGCAGGCGACGCTGCTCGTAGTGGGGCTTCTTGCTGCTGCTGTAGTGGTTGTGCCATCGCACAGACTGCTGCAGTGGATCAGTTGGCCGATGTTGGTACTTGTCATTGGGCTGCTGGTGTTTCTGCTGATACCGAGCGTGCCGGACTTTGTTGTGCGGCCGCGAAATGGTGCAAGGCGATGGATCAATCTTGTGGTGACCGACTTCCAGCCGTCCGAGTTGGCCAAGGTCGCGGTCGTGTTGTCAATTGCCTCGTGGCTACGGTTTCGGCGGAATCATCGCCGGCTTCGAGGTCTCATCCCACCGCTACTCATTGCCATGATTCCGATGGGCCTCGTTCTGCTGGAACCAGATCTTGGAACAGCCTTGCTATTCCTGCCGACGGCGATTGCAATGCTCATCGCCGCTGGTGCCCGAATCAAGGATCTCTTGATCATTGGCCTGCTCGGCTTACTCGGCGCTGCCGCGATGTCGCCCATGCTTCGTCCGCACCAACGTGATCGAATCCGGGCCATGTGGGCGCAGGTCCAGGGGGACACGTCCTATGTTGATGACATTGGCTATCAGGGGCAGCGGGCCATGACCCTCATTGGGGCGGGCGGCGTGAGTGGACATGGCCAGAAACAGGCCGCGCGTCTCCTGCACTGGAATCACCTGCCTGAAGAGCACAATGACATGGTCTTTGCGGTCATTGTGACGCGGTGGGGATTGTTTGGTGGACTGGTTACGTGGGGGCTCTTTGGCGTGATGGCACTTGGCGGATTGCTCGTGGCCGCGCAGTGCCGCGAGGGGTTCAGCAGGCTTGTGGCCATTGGCGCCACGACGCTGCTTCTTACGCAGATGGTGGTCAATACTGGCATGACGATAGGTGTGATGCCCATCACCGGAATGACGTTGCCATTTGTCAGCGCAGGCGGTTCAAGCCTCGTTGCCGTATGGTTGTTGATTGGGCTGCTTCTCAATGTGGGACTTCGCCCTCCGAACAGATTATGGAGAGAGAGTTTTGAATTCGGACCAGAGGACGATGTCAGAGAATAATTCGCCAGACTCACCGGAAGAAATCAATGCGCTTGCGGCCGAGTATGGCCTGCAATTGAGTGACCAAGACATCGCGTTTCTTGGCCGCTTTCTTGACGTGCTGTTCGAGGCGAATACGCGCATGAACTTGACTCGCATTGTCGACCGTAAGCAGGCGTGGACGCGGCATATGCTCGACAGTCTTAGTGTGCTGCCATTTCTCGAGGCATGCCAGGCCCAGAACATGCTCGATCTTGGCGCGGGCGGCGGATTTCCTGGAATGCCAGTTGCCATCGTGCGGCCTGATTTGCCGGTGACGCTGCTCGAAGCGACTGGTAAGAAGGCACGGTTTTTGGTTGATGCAGCGACGGACCTCTCGCTTGAGAATGTCACGGTGCTGAGCGAGCGCGCAGAGACTCTTGGAAGCCCTGAGGGCGGCGGCCGGTTTGCCTGGGATGTGGTGACGGCCCGCGCCGTTGGCCCCATGCGTGTCCTGCTTGAACTGGCCCTACCTCTTGTTGTTGAGGGCGGGTACTTGATTGCCATCAAGGGCGAGCGAGCAGGCGAGGAAATCGAAGAAGCCGCGAAGGCGCTTCGCACGCTCAATGCAACGGTGGAAAAAACGCACCGGACGCCATCTGGCACCATCGTGGTGGTGCGGCGGGATGGCCCAATTTTAAAGATGTATCCCCGTAGGCCCGGAGAGCCATCGCATTCGCCGATCGGAGCGCCCGCCCGTGAGCGACGCTGAACTGGTCGATCTTCTTGGGGAAGAATCAGGTCTTCATGGGGTCCTCCCAACCTTCGAAGTCCGCCCTGAACAAGAGCGGCTCTCATATGCCGTGCGCGATGCCTTTGACACAAAACGGACGCTGCTTGCGGAAGCTGGCACGGGTGTAGGAAAGTCCTTTGCGTATTTGCTCGCAGCCATGGAGCGTGTTGTGAATCATGGGGAAGTTGTGGTGGTGTCGACGCATACGATCGCACTGCAGGAGCAACTCATTCGCAAGGACATACCGCTCTTATTGCCACTCGTCGGAGGGGAGGTTCGTCCCGTGCTCGTGAAGGGCCGCGGCAACTACCTCAGTAGGCGTCGCCTTGACCTGGCGTTGCGGCGGCGTTCGATGCATGGCGGCGCAGAGCGTGCTTCCCTCAATATGATCAAGGAATGGGCCGCCGAAACCAAGGACGGAACGCGTACCTCGTTGCCGATTCTTCCTCGAAGCAGTGTGTGGGAGCACGCGCAGAGTGATACCAATAATTGTCTCGGTACGAAGTGCCCCCGGCACGATGAATGTTTCTATCAACAAGATCGCGTCCGCATGAT
>JABJQE010000008.1 GCA_018663565.1 Phycisphaerae bacterium | reverse complement strand
TTGCTTCTCAGCGTGCTGTATCGCAGGGTGGTCCGCTTGAATGGCCGCAGAGGAAATAATCAGATCGATGTCAGCGGGCAGCTCGCCATGGTCGGTGTCGACACTGATGCCCTGATCAATCAGTGATTGGGTGACCTGCGATGGTGTGCTGTCCGATCCAGATACACGCATTCCACGCTCAGCGAGCAGTCTCGCGAGGCCGCACATGCCGCATCCGCCGATTCCAACCATCCAAACATGACCACCATCTGGTGGAAGATCGAGTGGTGGCATTGGTTTCGAGCGGGTCATCGGAGAAGTCTACGTTCTGGGGGTGGTTCAGTTGTGGTCCCATCCGACGTATCCTGTCAGTATGAGCCAACGCGACCTACATGATGTAGTTCACGCCCAGATTCTTGTTGTTGATGACGAGGCGGAGCATGCTGACACCATGGCCGAGGCACTACGCCGGATCGGTCATGTCTGCACCATCGTGACCTCTGCCGCCGACGCAGAAGAAGAACTCAAGTACGGCAACTTCGATGTAGTGATTACTGATCTCTCGATGGAGGCCGAAGATTCTGGCATGAAGGTGCTCAAGTGCACGCATGAGTACCAGCCAGATGCCGAGGCGATCATGGTGACAGCCCATGGTGATATCGCGACGGCGAAGGCCGCTTTGCAAGGCGGGGCGTACGACTTCATCGAGAAGCCACTTGATCTTGATGTATTTCGCAATCTTGTTCAGCGAGCGTCCGAGACGGTCAGGCTCCGCAATGCCAACATGAAACTGCAAGATCGCGTTGAGTCGGCCTGGGGCTTCGAGGGAATCATTGGCGAGTCTCCAGCAATTCGTAAAGTGATTTCAATGATTCGTCAGGTCGGGCCGAGCATGATTCCGGTGCTCATTACGGGCGAGTCGGGAACGGGCAAGGAACTTGTGGCCAAGGCGCTGCATAATCAATCCAAGCGGTCCGGGAAGCGATATGTCACGTTCAATTGCGCCGGGCAGAGCGAGAGCCTGCTTGAAGATCAACTCTTCGGTCACTCGAGAGGGGCCTTTACCGGAGCCGAGAAAGACCGTGAAGGTGTGTTTGAGTACGCCGATCATGGCACGCTCTTTCTTGATGAGATTGGCGACATGCCGCTGACCATGCAGTCGAAACTACTTCGAGTGCTCGAGAGTGGCGAAGTTATTCGGCTTGGTACAAATGCCGCTCAGCATGTCGATGTTCGATTTGTCAGCGCGACGAATCGTGACCTCAAGACATTGATCGATGATGATGGATTCCGCGAAGACTTGTTCTTCCGAATCAATGGCGCTGAGATTCGATTGCCGCCGCTGAGAGAACGTCGCGAGGACATCCCGCTTCTGATCAATCATGCTGCAGGCAGATACGCCGCAGAACTTGAGCGCCCGGCTCCTGAGTTTACTGAACCAGCCATGATGCGGCTCTTGTCGTACAACTGGCCTGGAAATGTGCGGCAGCTCTTTAATGTCGTACAGCGGATGATTGTCATGACCGAGGGCAATCAAGTTGATGTGCGTGATGTGCCCGATGACATCCGTCTCCACGAGGATGATGAACACGTGCACCTTGGCAGCCTTGCTGGAATCGGCCTTGACCGTCTTGAGAAAGAGGCGATTCGTCAGACGCTCTTGATGACTGGTGCCAACCGCGAGCAAACAGCAGAGATCCTTGGTATCGGTGAGCGAACGCTATACCGCAAGCTGAAGGAATATGGATTGAAGTAGCCGCGACTTCCCGGGGTAGGTTCACACACGACCTGGCCGCGAGAGCAGGTGATCAGTCGTCCCGGTGCTGGGACTGACCTTGTTCGGACGTGAAAATCACACTCTTACAGGTCAAGCTTCCCTCGGCTTTGGAGAGTTCGGTTGAGTCGACCATGACGAGGTTAAAGCCACGGGCGGTAAGGCGTCCGGCTGTGTGTGGAAACTGGCTTGAGAAGAGGAGTTTATCGCCGATGCGAATGGCGTTGCCGGCCATTGGTTCGTCGGGGTGTACTTCGATGATCTCAAGGCCGCCAAAGTGTGAGACATCGATCCAAGCCGGGTTGGCAAGCACTGTGCCATCGCCAATATACGAGGCCGCAGTCTTGAGGTGAAGGGCACCTGGAACGGGGACTGCGATGACGGTGTATCCATGTGGGGTCAATGCATCTTTGAGCTGAGCGAAACCAGCGGGATTGGTTCGCGTTGAGTCGCCGACGAATACTGTTCGCTCTGCGACCATGACATCGCCTCCTTCAAGCGTGCCTGGCGATTCAATTCGATGGAGTGGGCGGTGTGGCGTGATCGTTTCGACAATACTTTCCACCTCGCCGCGACGTGATGCGGCGCCTGGCCGAGTCAGAACAGCAACTCCATCAACGACCACAATGATGTCTTCGACGAACACGGCATCGGCATGGTCATGCAGCGGATCAAGTTCGACGATTGTTGCGCCCATGTTCCGCAACGCACAGACGTAGTCTTCATGTTGTGATGCGGCGGTTTCATAATTGATCGAACATCGATCAAGATGTGTCAATTCACAGTTTTGAATCGATTTGCTGACCGGTCGTGTGATGGCGTAGAGCATTGATTTCCATGATATATGGTTGGGTTCAAGTGGTTCCAATTCATGGTGTCATCTGTCACAATCTCCTGCATGAATACATTGAAAGCAGCGGGATTCGTGGTCTGGGGCGTATTGATGGCGAACAGGCTAGTCTTGGCCGGAGGTGAGATCCTGACCGATCGCGAGCATGCGGTGACTCCACTGCTCGCAGTTGAGGATGACGCGTTTCTCTTTGCGGTGTATGGGGATCGCACCGGCGGGCCAGCCGAGGGCATCGAAATCCTCAAGCAAGCCGTGGCCGACACCAACCTCATTGATCCAGACTTTGTGATGACTGTGGGCGACTTGATCCAAGGCTACAACGCTCGGCCGGCATGGATTCAGCAGATGACTGAATACCGTTCCGTGATGTCAGCGCTCAATTGTCCATGGTTCCCGGTGGCTGGCAATCATGATATTTACTGGAGAGGTCCTGGCCGACCTGCCACCGAGCACGAAGAAGACTTCGAAAGTTTCTTTGGGCCTTTGTGGTACGCCTTCGATCACAAGCAATGTCGCTTCATCGTGCTCTTCACGGATGAAGGTGATCCAAAGACTGGCAAACGCACCTTCTCGAAGCCCGAATCGCAAGTCATGAGTGGATCGCAGAAGTCATGGCTGAAGTCAGTTCTTGATTCATCAGGCAATATGCGTCATGTCTTTGTCTTTTGTCACCACCCGCGTTGGCGTGGCGGTCGGTACGGAGATGACTGGCAGAATGTGCACGACATGCTCGTAGAGGCTGGGAATGTCACAGCAGTCATGGCGGGGCATGTACACAATCTGCAACACGATGGGCAGATTGATGGCATCGAATACTTGACCCTGGCGACTGTTGGTGGTGGTATCAAGGGCGATAGCGCTGCCGCTGGGTTCTTTCACCATGTGAATATTGTGATGGTTCGGGACGATGGCATTGCGATGGCGACGGTGCCGGTTGGGACCGTGATTGATCCGCGCGAAATGACGCCCGAGCACATGGCTGGGGTTGAGGCCCTGATGAAATCCGGGCCGTCGGTCTCGGCCAAACTCTCGGTTGGTGCTGACGGGGTGGTTTCAGCCGAAGTGCCAGTTCGTTTGGTGAACCCCACCGATGTCCCTGTGACGTGGACATTGGTGGGCAATAGCGATGATCGAAGATGGCAATTCCGACCGGATCATCTCCATGAGACGATTGCGCCAGGAGCGTCTCTGGACATTCCCTTTCAATTACATCACCCGGGACCACTTGATGCTGACTGGGGCATTCCATTGGTGTCAGCGAGCGTGGCGTTCAGGGATGCGGCCGGGAGCTGGGAGATACCAAATCTTGATCGACCGTTTTCGGTCGTCGCGACTGCGTTGCCGGCCCCGACGGGGCGGGGCGTACTCCGTACGAGCAGCGAAGGCGATGCTGTTGTAATTCCGTCGGCGGACATTCCACTTGCTGATGGACCTTTGACGCTCGAAGCGTGGATCAAGCCTCAAAATCTCGACGGTCGACGTGGTGTTGTGACCAAGACGGAGGGGTCCGAGTACGGATTGTTCGCGACAGATTGGATGCCATCATTCCATGTGTTCATTGATGGCGACTA
>JABJQE010000065.1 GCA_018663565.1 Phycisphaerae bacterium | reverse complement strand
CAACCATTGCTTCGAAAGTTGCAATCGATCAATCGGAAGTTCCAAGAGGTTCTTGATGATCTTGCCCGAGCGGGAAAGCATCCTGCAAAGCATGACCCGGATGACATTGTCGTCATGCGTGAGGAAATCCGCGGCCTCGGCTCGCTCGTGATGGAGTCACCGGATGAGCTTCAGGCTCGAATCGAGAGACTCGAATCAGTTCACGAAGAATACGAGCAAGCGAAGCGTGACCTCAGTGGCGGCAACTTGCGACTCGTCGTATCAATCGCCAAGAAGTATCGCAACCGAGGCCTTCCATTCCTAGACATCATCCAGGAAGGCAACACCGGCTTGATGCGAGCAGTGGACAAGTACGAGTACATGCGTGGATACAAGTTCTCGACGTATGCCACATGGTGGATTCGCCAGGCGATCACTCGTGCTATTGCGGACCATGCTCGCACTATCCGCGTGCCGGTCCACATGATTGAGACAATGTCCAAACTTCGCGCTATCCAGAAGCGACTCCTGCAGATCATGGGACGAGAGCCAACGATTGAGGAACTTGCCGAGGAAGCCGATATGAGCGTTGATGAAACGCGTCGTGTGATGAACATCTCCAGGCACCCAATTAGCCTTGACCGGCCAGTTGGCGAGTCCGAAGATTCACAGTTCGGCGACTTCATTGAAGACGAGCGTCAGCAAGCCCCGTCCGAAACTGCGACGAGCGAGATGATTCGCAGCCGAATCAACGATGTGCTCAAGACGCTGACATATCGCGAGCGAGAGATCCTCAAACTTCGATATGGCATCGGCGACGGATACACCTACACGCTCGAAGAGGTGGGCCGCATCTTCAAGGTAACCCGCGAACGCGTTCGCCAAGTCGAGTCCAAGGCCGTCCGAAAGCTACAGCACCCTGTGCGACGCCGACGACTCGCAAGCTTCATGGAAGATGCAAGCACGATCGAATAGCGACAACACATACTTCAACACTGCCGCTCTCTTTCACACCGAAAGGGGGCGGCTGTTTTTGACCTCGCCTATTGGATAAGTCTCCGCCAGGGGACATGCTGACCCATTAGAGCGCTGCCGCAATCGCAGCAAGCAGTTCTTCGGGCTCAGGCATTCGACCGCAACCTTCAGTTCGGCAGGCTTGCCAGCCACTGCTTGGCTCGAGAACCGTAAAACCATCCGTACGGAGCAACTCAATATTTCGTTGCGTTGATGGCTGCGACCACATGACTGCATTCATCGCGGGGGCAAGCAGCACTGGGACGCGGCTGCGGTCTACTGCAGCAACGAGCAATGACAAGGCATCACTCGCAAAGCCATTCGCAAAATTCGCCAGAGAATTCATGCTGCATGGCGCCACGATCATGATGTCAGCCCGAGACGCAAATGACACGTGCTGACTTGCAGCATCGTCAATGGCAGTCCATGAATCCAAAAAGACCGGCCGACCAGACAGTGCTTCAAACGTCGCGGCCCCAACAAACTTCGTTGCCGCAGGCGTCATCGCCACACTGACATCGTGGCCTTGCTGCACCAGCATGCTGACAAGACCGGCGGTCTTGTACGCGGCGATGCCCCCAGTTACACCAACCAACACGTGACGCCCGTCACGGTCCGTATGCATCACTGCTAAGTTTCAAGTGGCCACCCGGGGCCACTCTTGTCGCTCATGTCAGTGGCGCCAACCCAGCGTGGTGCGATCTTGTCTTGCATGATCTCTTCAACCACGATCTCAAGATCGGTTCGGCCTTCGCGATCAACGAGCGGGCGAGCACTCTCGATAGCCAACTGCTTCAGCCGATGCTGAATCAAAGCGCATAGCTTGAATCGGCCACCAACTTTGTTAACGATTTCATCGCTACGAAGAGCTTCGATCATCCGAGGGTTACTCCTGAAGAGCCCAAATGAGGCCAGACTGGCCTGAATCGACCTATGATATCGAAATTTCCATCCCCTGTCGAGTCATCAACATCGCCTGCAATGCGACCGGCTGATGTAAACTCCAAGACCCCACGGGCCCTACTGCGGGCCTGCCCCCCAAAATCGCCCAATCCGGGCCCAGTTGAGCCCATAGGCCATGCCAACCGCCATCCGAAGAATTAGACGATTTGGTCTTCGAGTCGGGCTTCAAGGCGACTGGTATCTCTATCTAATCGCCGCCGGCATTGGCCTCTTCATGGGCGTCGCGGCCACACTCTTCCTTGCTCCGCTGCGGTCACTAGAGCACTTCGAAGCCGCCACAAGTGGAACAGTCATCTGGATTATTGTGCTCGCCGGGCCCGCGATAGGCGGCGTTCTCGTCGGACTCGCTCGCCTCGGGATCAATGCGCCATATATTGGCCCCGGCGTGACCACGGTCATCTACGGCGTGCTCCGGCAGCGTGGGAAACTGAGGCTTCGGGTTGGCGTCCAGAAATGGATCTGCAGCACGCTCACCATCGGCTCAGGTGGCTCGGCCGGTGCTGAAGGCCCCATCGTGACGATTGGCGCCGTCCTGGGCTCAACGGTCGGCCGAGCACTTGGCGTGAACACGCAGCAGATGACAACACTGCTCGGGTGCGGCGCCGCAGCCGGTATTGCCGCTGTCTTCAACGCGCCCATTGCCGGCGTGCTGTTCGTGATGGAAATCTTGCTCAGAGATTTCTCGCTCCGCACATTCACGCCAATAGTCATCTCTGCTGTCGTAGCCTCGGCATCCATTCAAGGCATCTTGCACGACCAGGCGATCTTCCAACTTGGCTCCGATTTCATGGCCCAAGAGGGAGAGTTCCGCATGGCCTATATGCCTGCGTACATCTTGCTCGGCCTTGCCTGTGGCGTCGTGGGCGCCACCTTCATTCGTAGCCTTGATGTCTCCAGTCGCATCTTTGCGAAGTTGCCTGGGCCAATCTGGACACGACCTGCATTTGGCGGCATGATGCTTGCCATTTTGGGGCTCTGCTACATGCTCGTGATGGGGCCTGAATTACCAATGTTCTACGGGAACGGCTATTCGGAAATCACAACCCTGCTCACCCCAACCTCCTATTCCGACAATCCTGATGCAGCGCCCATCGGGCTGCTCATGCTCGGCCTTCTTGCCTTGCTCATCATGAAACTTGTTGGCACATGTCTCACACTTGGTTCCGGCGGCGCTGGGGGCATGTTTGCTCCATCGCTCATGATGGGCGCACTCATTGGCGGCATGCTCGGACTCTCACTTGAGTGGGTTGGCCTGCTTGAACATGGCACACCCGCTCGCTTTGCTATTGTCGGAATGGCTGCGATGGTTGCCTCGGTGACACACGCGCCCCTTACAGGCATTCTCATTGTGTATGAGTTGACCCGTCACTACCAAATCATTCTGCCACTCATGCTCGCGGCCGTCGTCGCCACCATTGTGGCGAGATGGCTCTGCCGCGACTCGATTTACTCGGCCCGGCTACGTGAGGCCGGAATTCGCGTCGGCATTCTTGGCGACATCACGGTTCTTGCAAGACTCACAGTCCAGGATCTCATTCTCGAACCTCCTCGCACCGTGTCGAAGCATGACAGCGCTGCGACGCTGGTATCACAAGCAGAAATACACGGCGCCGGAGACTTCATCGTGCTCGGTGATGAGGGCGAATACCGTGGCATGGTGACGAATCAGGATCTCAAAGCAGCGCTGGTATTCCGCGACGCCATCCCGCTTCTTCAAGTCAGCGAACTGCAGCGAAGTGATTTGCCGATCGTCACCCCAGAAGAAACGCTTGATGTTGTACTTGAGAAGTTCTCGCGATCTGACGTTGATGCGCTGCCCGTACTCGTTGATGGAGACGAGCGGCACGTTGCCGGCCTTGTGACCCGTGGCAGACTCATGAAACGATATCAAGCGGCCCTGGACCACTGCGATGAATAGGCAAGGGCTCGGCAGAGAGGATCGCATACGCCGGGGCCGAGAGTTCAAGGCGGTTTTCGAGCACCGCCGCGCCACGACAAACGGTCCGCTTCGCGTGCACACCATGCCCGCGCCGACGCCACATGCCAGGCTGGGGCTGGCAGTCTCTCGGAGAGTCGGCAATGCCGTCCATGGAAATCGCATCAAGCGACTGCTCCGCACTGCATTTCGGGCATTGCGCGACACGACCAGTCAGCCGCTGGATGTTGTGATTGTCGTTCTTCCACACGAATTGCAATCACTCAACGAGTACGAAACGCACCTCCGGCAGGCATTGCTCCTTGCTGAGCAGGATGCAAAGCAATGAGTCCCCGCCGTTCTCCACTCGCGATACTCATGCTCTGGGGCATTCGCCTCTATCAGCTCACACTCAGCGCCTGGATCGGGAGGCACTGCCGCTTTCACCCGACGTGCTCGCGGTACGGTGCCGAGGCAATCGAACGATTTGGGGCGATACGCGGTGGATGGCTTGCCGCTCGGCGAATCGGGCGATGTCATCCGTGGGGCGGCGCGGGATTCGACCCCGTCCCTGAGAAGGAGGAATCATGAATCTGCCACCAGCCATATTCTGTATTGGCCGCAATTATGCCGCGCATGCTGCTGAGATGAAGGCGGACCTTCCATCCGCCCCCACCGTCTTCATGAAGAACCCTGCTTCCATCATTGGCCCCGACGATGACATTGTCATTCCCCCCATCTGCCACGAGCACGGCCCACAGGTCGACTTTGAAGGCGAACTCGCAGTAATCATCGGCCGAGATGCGAAAGATGTGCTCGAACATGAAGCGATTGACTTTGTTTCCGGATGGGCAGTCGCCAATGATGTCAGCGCCCGCTGGTGGCAGAAGAAGGGAAGCGGCGGACAATGGATCCGCGGTAAGAGTTTCGACACATTCTGCCCCATGACCCCCGCAGTCAGCGCGGCGGACATTCAAGATCCCCAGGCGCTCGTAATCACAACCACTGTCTCCGGCGAAGTCATGCAAGAGGGAAGCACTGCCGACATGATCTTCTCGGTTGCAGGCCTGATCGCGGAACTCTCTCGCGGATTGACGCTGCAGGCTGGCACAGTCATCCTGACCGGAACTCCCTCGGGCGTTGGCGCCGCCAGAACCCCGCCCCGATTCCTCGAAGATGGAGACATCGTTGAGATCGCAATCGAAGGCATTGGAGCACTACGGAATACAGTCCGTGATCCGCACGCCGGCTAATGCCCGCTACTTGCGGTCGACACCTGCGCCCTTCTTTGCATCCGCGCCCTCTGCCTCACGCACAGCTCGAGCGGCCAACGCAGCACGGAAAGCTTCAATGCCGGGAGGCTCTGGCAAGAATTCGTCGATCGTGACGCGGCCAGCAAGTGGCCCCATCTCCAACTCGCGCTCAACCAACGGTCGAATGCGGTCGGATGTACGCAATCGTAGCTCCGGTTCAAACTCATCAACCTGAGCCCAAATCAGGGAGCGTTCTTCGTAGGACACGGTGGGATCAATCATCAGTTGCAGGAAAGCAATCTCGGCAGACTTTCCAAGTAACGCGACTAGGTCACGCATGCGGGCCGTACCAAGTTTCGTCTCGTAATCTATTCCCTCATGCGTTCGGAAATATTGCGTCACCTCGTTGGCGAACTTCACAGCCTCCTTATAGACATCCGGGCGCCGCTGGCCGACACCAACACGAAGTCCGTAGCGGAGCGATGCCACCACATCGCTTGGCGCCATATGAGGCTGCCGGTCATATTCACCCTTTGTTTCTCGCATCACAAAGACATCCAGATCTTCGTTGTACTTATGATTGGGCGGGCTCGCTCCCGTACCAAAGAGGCCATCAAGCCGATCGAGCATTGCCCGAGCACGTTCGAGTTCACCGGCCCGGTACGCTTCTCGAATGGCCGAGGACATGAAGTTCTCCATGAACGGCATGAACGTCTCGCCGCCGGCACCACGTGCATCGATGTACTTGATGTACAACTTCTCAAACATGTCATCAATCGTGTCGATGAAGCGTGGCTCGGGAATACGACCTGGCATTGATGGGGAGTATGGGTCGTAGGTAATCCGACCTGATCGAGCCAAGGCTTGCAAGGAGTGCAATTGCTGCCGATCAATATTGATCGCATTGTGCTCGTTTTCCTTGATGACTCTGTGATTACCAAGTTCCGAGCCAAGCCGCGCAAAGTACAAGGCGTGAGCCTGCGGATGACGCCAGTCCAATGGACCGAGATCCCGCGTGTACTCGTACATCTTTTCGGGCTTCATGTTGTACTCATCAACAAGGACGCGATGGCGGGTATAGGCAAGCAGAGTTGCCCATGCCTCATCAAACTCCTCGTTTTCCATCAACTCATCAAGCACAACGAATAGACCGTCATCCTCTTGTTCGAGCCGTGCCACAGCATCGAGCTGCTTGGCAATCCACGACTGTTCACGGATGGACTGCCACCATGCGATCTTTCGCAGGAACTCTGAGTCAAATGCGACCTCTTCTTCGCCGGAGAACGGCGCCAATCCCGAGCGAAGGCGATCAACGAGCGACTCCACAGACGGGGTTCGCTTGATGGCAGCATCCATGGTCAATGGCGCATCGGCAATATCTTTGATCCACTCAATGCGCGACTCAAGGTCTTGCGGAGGCT
>JABJQE010000064.1 GCA_018663565.1 Phycisphaerae bacterium | reverse complement strand
GGCGTACAGCGTGCTGTACTTTGATATGTACCCACCCGGCGTGAGTTCTTCGCCGATGTGGGCGGCGGGTGTGAGTGCTTTGTCGTCGGCGCCAACGGCCACCATTGGCCTCGGGGCGTATTCGCTTGGCTCGATTCCCGCATTTGCCAGTACATCGCTTGCCGCAGACAACTTCTGCTTGCTCTACGGCTCGCCCGTTGGTGAGCGAGTCGGGGCCTGTCAGTTGCTCGGTGGCTGCATTGAGACCGTTGTGGAATCATGCGAGGGCATATTTACCATCGGTGCTGTGTGCGATGACATTTGCACTTGCGAGTGGGACGTCGATTGCAGCGGGCAGGTGGGCCTGGGCGATGTGTCGATGCTGCTGAGCGTGTGGGGCGACTGCGCATCGTGCGCATCCGACCTGACCGGGTCGGGTGATGTTGGCATTCACGACCTCCTCATCATGCTAGAGAACTGGAACGGCTGCTAGCAGCCTGATCCAGTGTCGGCCATGCGGCCGAAATCACACCCTTCGGCACACGCCGCTCCGTCTGAGTACCCTGCCCATCCTTTACAGGAGAATCAGCTATGGGTTGCATGGATGGCAAGACAGGTCTCGTGGTCGGAATCGCAAACGATCGATCTTACGCATGGTTTATCGCCGAGTCGATTATTCGCGAGGGCGGTACATGTTTGTTCACGCATCTCCCAGGCGACAAGATGGAGCGACGCGCTCGAAAGGCCATCGAGTCACTTGGTGTAGAAGACCCGTGGCTCGCACCGATGGACGCTTCGACCGATGAGTCTTTGGATGAGGCCTTTGCTGCAATCGCCCAGAAGACGGACACGCTCGACTTTCTCGTTCACTCGATTGCCTTTGCGGACAAAGACTGGCTCAAGGAAGGCAAGTTCACCGCAACGCCCCGCGAAGTCTTTACACAGGCCATGGACATTTCGGCATGGACTTATATGGCCATGGCGAACCGTGCCTTGCCAATGATGAGTGACGGCGGAAGTATGCTTGCGATGTCGTACTACGGCGCCGAGAAGGCCGTGCCTGGCTACAACGTCATGGGCGTCGCAAAGGCTGCGCTCGAGGCGACAACGCGGTACCTCGCCATGGAACTCGGCCAGAAGAATATTCGCGTCAACACAATCTCTGGCGGCCCCCTGCGAACCATGTCATCCATGGCAGTAGGTGGGTTCTCGTCGATCTTGGACTGGGTCGAGCAGAAGGCACCGCTCAAGCGAAACGTCACCGGCAATGACGTCGGCGACTCAGCCGTATGGCTGCTCTCCGGCATGTCGTCCGGCGTGACAGGCCAGACAATCTACGTCGACTGTGGATACTCCGCGATGGGATTGTGAGGGCTACAGGGGGCGGTCCCTGGCCTCCCCCTCACTCGCGGCGAAGCTGGGCAAAATCCCACGCCCGTTCGCATTCAAGATCTGCCGCCGGCACGAGCGCTTCTCGCACGAGCGTTACAACATCCTCAAGCCCCTCTTCTAATCCAGCTGCGCAAGAAACGTCGGCGCCGCGAATGATGCCCAGGTCTACGCGCAAACCAATCCGAAGATCTGGGCGGCGGGGGAGGCTGGGCCAATCGGTATCGCAATCCGCGGCTGCGATCAGAAGATCAGCGTCGCGAATAATGCGTTGACTCGCTGCGATTGCGGCGGCCTCAATTGGGTCATCGGAGGTGCGAAGCCCTGGCGCATCGAACCACTGCACGATAAGCCCGCCGAGGTTGAGCATCGCTCCAACGGCGTCCCGAGTTGTGCCGGGCTTGTCAGATACGATCGCGCGGTGTCGCCCAGCGAGCGCATTGAGCAATGTGCTCTTGCCAATATTTGGCCTCCCAGCGAGCACAACTGTTGGTGGGTCCAGTAGTCGTCTAAGTCGCATCGAGCGTTGTTCATCAGCGTCGGTCCACTCGATGTCTTGACTCCACCGTGCTGGCTGCGAGAGCAAGAGTTCCATCGTCACGCGTGTCCGCGCCTGCGGGAGTGTCTCAAGCATCGCTGCTTCAATCGGGTCCTGCGCTTCTGGCCAATCACCTGCGCGGCCGCGTTCGAGCGTCAGCCCCACGCCTTCAAGTCGTTCCTCAAGTTGGCGAAGCACTTGCGGTCCACCGTGTGGCATGCAGTGCAGGCGGTGCTCGTCGATTCGAGCGAGCAGTACTTCGTCAACACCAGTGAACTCACGGAGTGCAATCTGGCCGACTTCGGGAAGTGGAAATCCCAGCGTCGCGCAGAGCGAGCCGAGGTCGCCCTTGAACTCAATAATCGCTACCGCTCCGGGCGATTCACACGTCAACAGTCGAGCAGTGTGAGCAGTCAATCGCTTGACTCGTCACGCGCCGAGGCCATGGCATGCCGTGCTGCCACGGCGATACCTTGCAGTGTCAGATCAGGCACAATGCGGTCGATCAGTTCATCGCCTCGAAACAGCGTATCGGCATCGCCGCCAGTTGCGACGATGGTGGGGTATGCGCCGTAGTGCTCGGCGTACTGCTCGGCCAGAGTGCGGACCAATCCTTGAATTCCAAAGTGCACACCCTGAAGCATCGCCTGGCCGGTGCTGCGGCCAAACGCATCAGCATCAGGAGCGGTGAACTCCAAGTCAGGAAGAGCCTCAGTGTGCTCGTGTAATGCTTGCAGTTGCATGCGGCCGCCTGGTGCAATGGCGCCCCCATGAAACGTGCCTTTGCCATCGATGAAGTCAACTGTCACAGCTGTTCCTGCATCTACCACAATGCATGCCTGTTTGAGAACGTCAAAGGCCGCAGCCGCATTGAGTAGTCGGTCCACGCCGGTAATGGTCTCGGGCGCGAGCTCGCACTTGATCGGTACGGGTAGATCTGGTCCGACGCGGTACATTTCTTCGGAAAGTTGGTCACTGAGCGCCGAAGCAAGTTGGTCTGCAAAGGCGTCATTGACCGAGGCAATGACAATCGGACGCGGACTCGATTCCGAGAGCGTTTCGCGGTGTCGCAATACCGCTTCAGTAACGGCCCCAAGATCGCCGTTGCTTTGCGAAACCGGTTCGGTAATACTCGTGTCAGAAACGGCCGCTACGCGTGTGCAGCTATTCCCGACGTCAATGGCGATGAGTTGGAGTTCTGGCATGGGCGGCATTGTACCTCCGGCCGTACAACCCGCCCGACTGCCGAGTGCTGGCTCCCCGCTTGCGGCTCGCCGCGAAACGTCCCCTGACCCCGTATCCTTCCCACATGACCGCCACACTGATCGACGGACGTGCCCTCGCCGCAACAGTCAAAGAGACACTGGCTGTTCGCATTGGTGAACTGCTGGCCGAGAAGTGCTCCGTGCGGCTTGATGTCGTACTTGCAGACCACAATCCGGCAGGGTCGGTGTACGCCCGGAACCAAGCCAAGATGTGCGAGGAACTCGGTATCGAGTATCGAGTACATCCTGTGGCCTGTGATGCTGATGACCATACGGTTCTGGGCGTGGTCTCCATGCTGAATTCTGATCCCGATGTCACGGCCATCATGGTTCATTTGCCGCTGCCGGCGGGAGTTGATACCCATCGCGTTCAAGCAGCGATTGCTGTTGAGAAGGATGTCGAAGGAGTCAATCCAGCCAATATCGGTGGCGTGCTCTATGGCCGCCGAGCGCTTGCGCCGTGTACGGCCCTAGCCACGATGCGAATGATTGAATCCACCGGCATCGAGCTTGCCGGCGCCGAAGTTGTGTGTGTCGGTGCGAGTACGATTGTCGGCCGGCCTGTAGCTGCGCTGTTGATGGAAGCCAAGGCCACGGTTGTTTCAACAAATATCCATACGGTCAATCTTGCCGAGCATACACGCCGAGGCGATGTGGTCATCACCGCCGCTGGCGTGCCAGGTCTACTCACTGGCGACATGATCAAGCCCCGCTCCATCGTCATTGATGTCGGCATCAACCGTATCACTGATGCTGATACTGGCAAGAAGCGAACCGTCGGCGACGTCGATGTCGAATCCGTCCTTCCCGTCGCGAGCCACCTGAGCCCCGTGCCCGGAGGCGTTGGGCCCATGACGGTTGCCATGCTGCTTCGCAACACTGTGGCAACTGCCGACGCAGGGTGAGTGAGCAGCGGTTGTACGACCCCTGAATCATCAACGATTGGCTTTCGCCTCCCACATGCGGCGAAGCCGCGAGTTCTGGCACACACACCAGAAGTCACCACATAGGTGGCATGTTGGCTGATTATTGGCCTCCTGGAGCCCCCCATGACGAATATTCACTCTGCGACTCAATGCCTACTTGGTGCCCTAGTCCTTGGATGCACTTCCGTGCCTGCACTGGCGGCATTGCCAGATCCGCCATGGGACGGCGGCTGGGATCCAGGTGGTTGGGGTCTGATATTCCCTGCAACATTAGAGGTGCCAAGTGAATATGACACCATTCAGGAGGCCGTCGACGCCGCGGTGAACGGCGATACAGTGTTGATTGCAGCGGGGGAGTATTTTGAGAATGTAGTAGTCATTGAAAAAGCCATTTCGATTAAGGGTGATGGTCTTGTGGAACTATGGCCAGATGAT
>JABJQE010000063.1 GCA_018663565.1 Phycisphaerae bacterium | reverse complement strand
TGGCGATAGCCCGACTTGGCAATGTGCAGGTCGTTGAACCATCCGAACTCGTTACAAGAGTACTACTCCAAGTAGCTCGCGAGCCAGGGCTGAGCTTGGTGTACGAAGAGTTGCTGTCATTCAACGGCTGCGAGCTGTACTTTCACCATGATGCTTCCCTGGCCGGCTGCAGGTTCGGGGAAGCCGCCATGTGCCTGCCTCGGGCCGCCGCGATTGGTGTCGTCACACACAGTGGCAGCAAGCCGATTTTGAACCCACCCAGTGATCACGTACTCGTAGAGGGAGACCGACTCATTGTCGTCGCCGCCGATGATGCTGATATCTCCGAGGCGCTCAAACAGCCATTGTCATTTGAGGGACCCACACTCCCCACTGCGAAGGATGTTATTCAGGTACCCGAACACTATCTCATCCTCGGCTGGCATCGCTGTGCATCGCTGCTCATGCGCGAACTTGATGAACTGCTTGCGGATGGCTCAACGATCAACGTGGTATTCGATCCAAAGTCTAGCGATGGTCCGAGCGAAGATCTGATTGGCTCATTAGAACACCTCTCGGTCACAGTGGAGAAGGCCAACACCACCCACCTCGCCACACTCGATCGGCTTGATCTCACGAGTATCAACGAGGTCATTCTCCTCGCCTATAGAGATACGCTTGCCGCGCAAGCAGCAGACAGCCGGACGCTCCTCACCCTGATCCACCTCCGCGAGTTGATCGCTACGCTCGATCACCCGATCGGCATTGCCACAGAACTACTTGACGCTCGCAACCGTGCCCTTGTTAGCCGCGCTCGCGAAGACGACTTTGTGGCGGGCGAGGAATTGGTCAGTTGTGTCATGGTGCAACTCTCCGAGAACCCAGATCTTGGGCCGGTACTTCAAGAGTTGCTCACTGCAGAGGGCTCCGAACTCCATCTCCGCCCGGCGAGCCACTACATGCAGCCCGATACCACAACCCCCTTCGGCGCCGTCGTCGAAGAAGGTCTCCGCACAGGCGAAGCGGTCATCGGAGTCCTTGATCGCGACCCCTCACGCCCACTACCAGATCTCAGGATGGCGATCGACAAGAACGAGCTCGTCACGCTGGGGGCTGAGGATGCGGTGGTTGTGGTGGCTGAGGAATAATTTCCAAGCCCCTCGGGGCGCACGCTAGCGACCGCCAAAGCCACCTAATCCGCCGCCGCCGCCAGGGCCATCTAATCCGCGGCCGGTCGATGCAGCGAACTTGCCGGTACGCCGCATCTAACCACGCTTCGCGCACCCGACATGCAGCGACTGCTCGAATTGCCAGAACTTCAACGCCCCTCTCGCGCCCGCACGGCAATCAAACACGGCGGATATGTGCCGGCCTTGATTGACAAATCAGCAACCAGTGCGATGCCCAAGAACAATCTCGAATACGCCATCAGCCAGTATGAATCTACACCGTCCCAAGCCACTGCTTGGGCGTTGCTTGTTGCCCTCCAAACCGATGATCCCGCAATTGGCCGGGCTCTAACTCGGCAGGCGGAGACAGATGCCACCCTTGAGTAGCAAGGTTGCTTGCGAAGCAGCACCTTCCTCGAACAAAATCTGCCAGGAAGATCCTGCGTTGGATTCGTCAAGACGAACCCCGCCGTTGGGCGGTCATGGGTGGGATGGCCTATGGTGAGTGGCCAGCCGCACCCCGCTACCATGCTCGTCTCACCGCATTGAGTAGCGGCGAGGAGTGGAGCAATATGGCGACGTGCACGATCAATGAGGTTGAGTGTGAGTTTGAGGACGGACAGTCGATCCTGGCTGTTGCTGAGGCTCATGGAATTGAGATTCCGTACTACTGCTGGCACCCGGGGCTCTCGGTGGCGGCAAATTGTCGGATGTGCCTTGCTGAAATTGCGGCGCCGAACCCTCGGAATGATGGCAAGGTCGAGACTATTCCGAAGCTACTTCCTACCTGCCAGACTCCGGCGGCCGATGGGCAGATCATTACCACGCGCAGCGCCAAGGCTCGCTCGAATCAGAACTCAGTCATGGAGATGCTGCTGCTGAACCATCCCATCGACTGCCCGATCTGCGATCAGGCTGGCGAGTGTGGACTACAGGACTACGCCTACAAGTACGGTCGCACGGGGAAACGATTCTGTGAGGAAAAGATCACACAGCCGAAGAAAGACATCGGCCCACACGTGCTGCTGTACAGCGACCGATGCATCATGTGCACCCGCTGTGTTCGCTTCACCGATGAAATTACTGGCACCGGCGAACTGTTGATTGATGGTCGCGGCGCGACTGAGTCGATTGACGTGTTCCCAGGGCAAGCACTTGACAACCCGCTCAGTGGCTGTGTTGTTGACATCTGCCCAGTTGGTTCGATGATCGACAAGGACTTCCTGTTTGTGCAGCGTGTGTGGTACCTCAAATCCACCCCCTCTATCGACGGACTCACTGCCTCGGGCGACAATATCATTCTCGAGCACAACGACGGCGAGATGTACCGCATCAAGCCGCGAGAGAATGCGGCGATCAACCGCTGGTGGATTACGGATGAACTGCGCTACGGCTGGCACTTCATCAATGATGAGACGCGTTGTCTCATGCCAAGCATCAAGAATTCGCCCGCGTTTGAGGACCATGCCGCCGATACTGCTTGGGACACCGCCGAGGCAGCGGCGATCGAGGGGCTGCAATCCGCTGGTCATATTGCGGCACTCATCAGCCCGATGCTCTCATGTGAAGATGCGTGGCACCTTGGCGTGCTTGCCCGGGCGATCGACCCAAACGCAGTACTCGCTGTTGGACCGGTTCCATTCAGCGGACAAGACATGACGATGAAAGATGGCTTTGTTATCCGAAGCGAGAAGGCACCAAACGCAAGAGGTGTGCGACGTGTGCTTGAATCGCTTGGCGGCGATGTGCTTGAGGCCGACGCCTTTACTCGAATGCTCAGCAGCGATGCCTCAATTCGCGGTGTCATGCTAACTGGCAATTACCCAAGCGAATGGGTCACGCCGGAATTTGCAACGGCCGTCGGTACTGAACGATTCACCACAATGATTGACACGCTTCCCAACGCGTTGACATCAACCTGCGATGTGGTGCTTCCAGCAGCCACGTGGATGGAAAAGGCCGGCACGTTTGAGAACGCAACAGGCTTGTTGCAATCCTTCAAACAAGCTGTGCGCCCGAAGCGATGGGCGAAGAGCGAGTCCCAGATTGGCATTGACCTGCTTGCCATGCATCAAGGCGACGCGACGCAGGCCTATTGCGATACGGCAACCCGACAGGCCATGGCAGATGCCGGGCTTGGGGTCATGACCAGCGATGTGCACCACCCATGCGAATCGCACACGCAGGCTGAAAGCGATATGCACCTGATCGTGCTCTGATCGTGCTCGTGTGTTGATTCTGAGGGGTGATTTATCGCAGGGCAGAGGCGAGGGCCAGTGGGAACGCCCCAAGCACACCAAACAGCATCGACATCGCGCCAAAGGTGAGAAACTCAGCCTGGGCGATGCTGCCTGCTGGCGCGGCAACGCACACCGCGACGCCAACGAGAAGACCGATGACGCCCATCAACAGGCATCGAATCATGGCTCGCTCGACCGTACATCCAGTTGGCCAGAGCAGTGCCAAAACAGAGCAGGCCACAAAGACGGCGGCAAGGCCAGCGGCCGGAAGGCCGGTCGTCATTGTGTCGGCTACCGCTGCAATTGCGATGGCCAAGTACCAGCCAATGCAGGCCGATCGGCGAAGCCGGCCAAAGCGAGGCTCGCGAGCCGGTGCTGCCCCGCTCTGCTGAGCGGTTGATGCACGAGCCGGATACAGGTCTGTCACTGAGGTGGCCATGCTCAGAAAATCGGGCGAGCATAGAGGCCACTTTGGTCAACCTCTGCCTTTGGGCGAAGAATCCTGGCAATAGGGCCGCTCATGAGTGAATATGAGGCCATCGAGGGGCCCCAGCCGGGCCCGGCGATGATGAAGACACGTGGCTGAATAGGCACCATGTGACCAAGAACGATCCACAATTGGCGCGTTATTGGGCCGTAAATGTTGCGATTAGTCGCCAATTGTTGCTATTTTCGCTACCACAAGATCGATTGGACGCAAACATGCGCAACGCGGCAGGTGACAGGCCGGCTATTTGATCTGCTTTGAAGTGGTGGGCGGCCAATATTTGGCTCCCAACCTTCGGTTTGGTCTACTTTGATGTGGTGGGCGGCCAACATTCAAGATGGTGGACGCGGCCCCATCGACTGCCGGGCTCAGACCCCAACTCCCGCAGCTCAACCACCGCACCCCCCCATTTTCGGCGTACACTGCCGAGTCGCCGTGGCACACGAGCCATCGCGGTCTGGAACCATATATCGCACCCGATACCCTGTTGCCTACATTGGGCAGTGTGGGGCCCGGAAGAGGAAAGATGATGAACCGAGTTGTTGTAAGCGTGTCCCTTCTTGCAGCCCTGACCGGGATTGCCTCCGCAGCAAATGGCCAGTGGTCGCCCGATTTGAGCAAGACGTTTCAAATCGATGCCCCGCATATCTACCGCTTTAAGACTCTGGACACCCTGAGTTATGACACCAGCCTCATCGCTGTGCAGATCGCAGCTGATACTGATGCAAGCGGCGTGTGGGCGGCCGCAGGAATCGATCCTGCTACCGCCCAGTACCTGCCAATTAATGGATGGCACCTCGTCACCATGCCGGCCGGACAACGCACACTTGAATACGTTGTGACCGCAGTCGATGTCCTTTCAACGATGAACGGCGTGTCACTCGCCTCGCCTGTCTTCCTCGATGAGGTCGGCATGCCGATGTTTCCAACGGCAACCATCTTGACGCAATTCAACGAAGGTGTTGACCAGACTAAGGCCAACACGCTCTTTGCATCGCTTGGCACTGGGCAAGTCGTGAAGGGTGCGTGGAATACCCTCGCTCGTTCGTACAAGACACCAACGCTTTCACGCAATGGCTTTGATGTGCTCGCGCAGGCCAACGCGCTCGCCGAACGCGGCGACGTACGTTTCGCCGAACCAGACATGATCTACTTCGCCGAGTCTCACATCATTGCTGCGCCAGATGATGAAGGATTCCCAAACTGCTGGGGCCTCAACAACACAGGACAAACCGGGGGCACGCCCGGTATGGACATGGGCTGCCTCGACGCGTGGGATATCCAGCAAGGCAACCCCAATGTGTACATTCTGATTATCGATAACGGCGTGCAGCAAGATCACCCCGACATCAACCAGGTCACTGGCATGGACTTCACCACCGAAGCCCCCATGAACCCGGACGGCGGCCCCGTGTATGGCTGCGACGCCCACGGCACGCCTGTCGCTGGCTGTGCGACGGCGCCCATCAATAGCCGCGGTACTGTTGGCACAGCGCCTGGTTGCAGATCAATCTCTGCTCGCTGTTATCTCTCACTCGACGTCCCATTCTGCGCAACCAATGTTAGTGCCACGAGCTGGGTGTCCGATGCCCTTGACTGGGCCATGAGCAATGAAGACATGAGTGGCAATCACCTCGATGTCCGGGTGACCTGCCACAGTTGGAGCACGCCTCAGTCCGCCCCAATGGAAGCGCTCTACGAAATGAGCCGCAATGGCAGCGAAGACTTCCTGAGCATGATTCACTTTGGCTCGGCTGGCAACAGCGGAGAGCAAATGGACCCCGACTATCCAGCGGTTGGCTAC